>JAJAZE010000322.1 GCA_026785925.1 Pyrinomonadaceae bacterium | reverse complement strand
TCGGTGATTTCAGTGGCGACGGCTTCGTGCAGATGCGGGTCGAATCTTTCACCGACGGCGAGAATCGGCTGCACGCCCATTTCCGCCAAAATTTCATTCAACTGCTGGCTGACCAGCACGATGCCTTCAAAAAACTGCTTGAAATCCCGTGTGCATTCTTCGGCGATATTGCCCGAAGAATCAAGGGCGCGATTGAGATTATCAACCACCGGCAGCATTTGAGTCGCCAGACTACTGATCTGATTGCGGAAAGTTTCGCCGCGCTCGCGTTCGGTGCGGTTTTTGTAAGCCTCGAAATCAGTTTGCCGTCGCCGCGCCAATTCAAAAAGTTCGCCGCGCTCGATTTTCATCTGGGCAATCTGATTTTCCAAATTCTGCTTTTCAGCCTGGAAGTCGAAATTAACAACCGGCTGAGACGCACTTTCTTCAAAAACGGCAATCGCCGGTTCGGGTTTATTTGGAGCAACCGACAAATCCATCTGCAAATAATCGGAAATGTCCCGAATCAGAGAATCCGATTCATCAACCTCAATAACTAAGTTTGATGAAATATCCAAATCCTTTTCTTTCGCTTCGAGCTGCCGGAAAAACTCGTCAATCGAAAGCGTGTTGTCAGTTTCGGGTTCTTCGGAAAAGTCTTGGGCTTTTTTTTGGTTTTGGTTAGAGTTCATTTGTTTTCTATGAATTTAGTTTTTACCAACTGTTTGAGTTATTCCCTGGTCATCATTTTTTCGAGAATGCGCGCCACATAGCTGACAATCGAAATCGTGCGGGCGTATTCGATGCGGGTCGGACCGAGAACGCTCAGAGTGCCGACCGTGCCGCCGCCGCCGCCGCGATAAGGCGCGGTGATGAGCGTGCAGTTTTGCAGCGACGCGGCGGAGTTTTCACTGCCGATGACGACCTGCACATTGTTTTTCAAAGATGGGTCGCGTTCGATACATTCGGTCAGAATCTGCACGAGGCGCGATTTTTCTTCAATCGTGCGAAGCAGTTCGCGGGCGCGTTCGAGGTCGGCAAAATCACGCTTGTATAAGATATTCGATGCGCCGTCAACGTAGATTTCGCCGCGATTGTCGGCTTCGTCTTCGATACTCTGCGAGCAGAGTATCATCGCCGTTTGCAGCATCTTGTCAAAAAGCGAGGTTTCTTCGTGCATCAATTTGAGAATTTCCGTCCGAATTTCCGCCAGACTTTTGCCGCTGAACCGGGCGTTCAAATAATTCGAGGTGCGGTCGAGCTGCTCGTTCGGAATCGCTTCGTTCATCCGAATAATTTTGTTATGCACGATGTTCGGCGCGGAAACCAGCACGACGAGAATGCGTTTGTCCGACAGATTGACGAATTCGATGTGCTGAAGGCGGTCTTTCGCCAGCGAAGGCGAAACGACGATGCCGACGTTTTGAGAAAGAGCCGAGAGAAGCTGCGAAGTCTTTTCCATCAAACGGTCGGGCGCGGTTGACGAATCGAATTCATTTAAGCCGAGTTCCTTGTTTATCAAACTCAAATCTTCGTTCGACATTTGCAGAACACCGAGCAGATTATCCACATAAAAACGGTAGCCGCGATCAGTCGGAATGCGTCCGGCGGAAGTATGCGGCTGTTCGACCAGCCCGAAATCTTCCAAGTCGCTCATCACACTGCGAATCGTCGCCGAGCTTAAACCCGCAGCGTTGGCAAATTTTTCGGCGATGATCTTCGAGCCAATCGGCTCGCCCGTAATCAGATGTTCGTTGATGATGGCGGAAAGGATTATCCGTCCGCGGGCGTTCGGTGCAGAGAAACTTTTTTCGGTTGTCGGGCGTTCTTCGGTGACAGCCATTTTTCCTCTGGCGAGTTTGTCGAATATCGTCGGAAAACGATATTCTTTAAGCTATTAAAACGAATAGCATTTTCGCCGGACATCTGTCAAGATTTATCAGTTAAACTATGATAAACAATTTTAACTCGCCGGATTTCTCTCATCTCGAAAAATTTTACGAAGAAGCGTTTCGTATTTTAGACCCGAAACGCGCAACTCCCGAAATCAAAATCGAATTTTATCCATACGTCGGAATCAACCACACGATCCGCGTTCGGAACGGTAAAATTTTCGTGCGTCTGGCGGAAATTTGCCAATCCGCGCCGCTCGAAGTGCAGCGAGCTTTGGCATATATTTTAGTCGCCAAACTGCTGCGAAAAAAAGTTTCGCCGCTCGCCGCGCAAATTTACCGGTCGTTTGTCAAAAGCCGCGAAATGCAGACGAAAGCCGTCGAAAACCGCCGCGCCAAAGGTCGAAAAATTATCACTTCGGCAAAAGGCGAAACATACGATTTGGAAGCGATATTCGCTCGTCTGAATCAAACCTACTTTATGAATTCGATTGCAAAACCGACTTTATCGTGGTCGGCGCGAAAGACTTACCGCATTCTCGGACATCACGATTCGGCGCACCGAACCATCATCATCAGTAAATCTTTGGACGATGTAAAAGTGCCGGAATATGTCGTCGAATACGTTGTGTTTCACGAGATGCTGCACATTCATCACCCGACACTGCACCGCGACGGCAGACGCTACAATCACACGCCGCAGTTCCGGCGCGACGAGCGCAAATTCGTTTATTTTGAAAAAGCGGAAGCTTGGATCGGGCAAAATGCCGGAAAACTAAAGAGAAATGCGCTGCGAAAAAGTTAAATTTCAATTGCCTATTGCAGTTTTCAATTGAATGCAACCGTTTTGGTAAATGTTCAGAGTCCAAACTTTAGTTTGCTTTTCCGCCGCGCTTCGCTGGCGGAAACACGCTCAAGCGTGGACTCTGAACTTTAGGGAAAATGCCTGCAAACTCTGGCTTACCTGCTTAATTGTTTTAAAATCGTCCCGATCAAGCCAAAATCGGAAACGGTTTTGCGCTCGATTCCGGTTTGGGTAAAGCGCGTTTCGGTCGTGTAAAATGTCGCCAATTTTCTGTTTTCATCGTTTCTTTTCGCCAAAACTTCGACGATTTTTTCAATCGAATCCATATCTCGCCCGAATGTAACGGCAGCGGCTCGGCTTTCGTTGAACTTTTGAAAGTTTCGGGTTTGGGTGAAATTACGCCCGTTTTCTTTGGCTTGCAGACATTTCGTAACGCTCGAACTTTCGCCTAAAACGAGTTTGTTTTCGATGAATGCCGCCGCCGATTGTTTGTTTTCGGAAAACCAAATCGCCGCGTTAAACTGCATTGTCGGCGCGGTTTTAAAAACGATTTCTTGGACGATTGATTTCTTTAATTCTTCAACATTTTTGACCGTCACAATCGCCGCGCTCGCTTCGCCGCCCGCATCAAACTGCATCGTGACGATTTCCGCGTCAATCGAGTTTAGAAATTTTTCCGCATCGGCAACGCCGTAAGGTTCGAGCAGTGCGCCGGAAAAACGCATCAACAATTGCCCGCTCAGAGCGTCAGTATTTTTAGCGGTTAAAAACAGCAAACTGCGCCACGCGATTAAAGGACTTTTTAACTTATAACGAGTAGCGGAAAAGAATTCCGCCGGCAGAAATTCGGCGGAGTTTGCCGACAAGTCCGCCGTCGTCGTCAATGTTTCTTTGGTGACGGCGGTAACTTCCGGTTTCAAAGAAATTACGAATTTATCTTCGATTCCGCGTTCGGTTTTGCTCGCCGTCCAGACGATTTCCTGCGTCGTATTCTGCAAAATCTGCGGCAAAATCCGCGCGATGAAACTTCTGCCGTTTGATTCTTCGGTGGTTTCGACGGCGACGGAAACGCCCGCGAGATTGGCGATTTGCGCGATGCCGATTGATGAAACGTAACCAAAAGCCAGATTCGTCGCGGAATTTTCGGGATCAGCGCGTGAAAAAGATTCGCCGTCCGCCAAAGATTGATTATCCGTCGGATTGTCGGAAATGCGTTTCTCGATTGCCGCCAAATCGTTTCCAAAATAAATTTGGCTGCCCGCGACGAAGGCGAAAACCTTGCGTCCGTCTTTTGCCGTCCACGCGAAAAACTTGCCGTTCGGCTTGTCCGATTTTTCCAACGCGGCATCTGCGCCGTAAGTTTCCCTGACAAAGTTGTCGAGTTGATTTTCTGCGAGCGCGACGGTTTGCCATTGCCAGGCGTGAGTTTCGGCGACGGCGACAAAACGCGGCGTGAAATTGATGACGGAGTTTTCGTCGGAAACCTGATTTTCCGAAGTCTCAAAACCCGTGACGGCAATCGCCAACTGCACGTTTTCGAGCGCGGAAAAGTCGGGCGTTTGGTCGGCGAGTTCTCGAAACGCCTGATTTTCAGTGATCGCGGCAAGCGTTTTCGCCAGATTGTTGGTTTCGAGATAAACGATTGTTCCGGCGGGCGTGAGCCTTCGCAGATCAACTTTTTGCGAATTCCGGCAAGCGTTTAATGCGAGCGAAAAAATAATCGCGCAGAGACAGAAAATCGTTTTCGGAGTGACTTCTACCCAAACAAAAAATCGGACTTTTCCGCACCGCTTGCGTATTTTTACATTCTGAAACAACATCAAAAGCAATGTTAATAAACAATTTTCAAATCGGCTAATCGAAAAAAAAACGGGAGAAACAAATGGCGACAATTTCATTTTACGGCGGTGTCGGAACGGTCACGGGTTCAAAATATCTGCTTGAACACAACGGCAAAAAAGTTTTGGTTGACTGCGGACTTTTTCAGGGTTTGAAAGAATTGCGCGAGAAAAATTGGCAGGAGCCGCCGTTTAATCCGAGAGAAATTGACGCGGTGATTATCACGCACGCGCACATTGACCACACCGGATATTTACCGCGACTGGTCAAATTAGGTTTTAAGGGCAAAGTTTTCACTTCGCGGGCGACGTGCGATTTGCTCAAGATTCTGCTGCCCGATTCGGGACGATTGCAGGAAGAAGAAGCCGAATATCGCAACCGCAAAAATTTGACGAAACATTCGCCTGCGCTGCCGCTTTACGACGAAAACGATGCCAATGCCGCTTTGAAACTGCTCGTGCCGGTCCCGAACGACGGTAACGCGGTCGAAATCGCCGATGGATATACGGCGCGTTTTAACGTCGCCGGTCATATTTTGGGCGCGAGTTTGGTTTTAGTCGAACTCGAAAGAGCGCGTGAGAACGGCGATTCGATTAAATTTCTTTTTTCGGGCGATTTGGGACATTATGACCAGCCGATTGTCAAAGACCCGACCGCGCCGACCTTCGCCGATTATGTGATGGTCGAATCAACTTACGGAAATCGTCTGCACGGCGACGAATCGAGCGAAGACCGGATGGCGGAAGTGATTAACGAAGCCGCGAAAAATAATCAACCGATTTTGATTCCCGCTTTTGCCATCGGGCGGACGCAGGAAATTTTGTATCTGATTCGGGAACTCGAAGAAGCCAAAAAAATTCCGGTTCTGCCCGTGCGCGTTGATTCGCCGATGGCGGCGCAGGCGACGCAGATTTACAACCGCTTTGCCGAAGAACACGACGAAGAATACGCGAGCGTTTTAATGCAGAAACGCCATCCGCTGCGAACGGGTTCGATGCTGACGACTTCGAGCCGCGCCGATTCAATCAAATTAAACGATGAAAAGGGAACGCGCATTATCATTTCCGCGTCGGGTATGATGACCGGCGGGCGCGTTCTGCATCACGCGATGCGCGTTTTGCCGAATGAAAACGCCACTCTGATTTTCGTCGGTTATCAGGCGGCGGGAACGACCGGCAGGAGAATTCTGGACGGCGAAAGGGAAGTCAAAATTATGAAGGAATGGGTTCCCGTCCGCTGTCACGTCCGGCGCATCGAAGGATTTTCGGCGCACGCCGATTGGAAAGCCGTTCTGCGCTGGCTCGAAGGCTTGCAGAACACGCCGAAAATGCTGTTCACGACGCACGGCGAACCGGATGCCGCCGAAGCGATGGCGGGACATATCCGCGAACGGTTCGGCTGGAACGTGGCTGTGCCGGATTATGGGCAAAAAATTGACCTGATTTAAGATTGTAAGTTACTATTGCAGGCAAAAATCAACTAACAATATACTGTCAAAATAATGTGAAACGATGCTCGAAAAAGACGATAAAATCGGTGATTACAGCCTTGTCAGGTTTCTTGGGAAAGGGCAGTTCGGCGAAGTCTGGCTGGCGGAAAAGCAGTTGAAGGTTTCGACGCGCAAAGTTCGTCACGCGCTGAAATTCTTGTCGAATCTTGGCGAGGAAGTCAATCTAAAAGCCGCCGAAGCCGAAGTTGACACTTGGATTGAAGCGGGCGGGCATCCGAATGTGATGTCGGTGATTGATATGTTCATCGCCAATAATCATATCGTCATCATCAGCGAATACGCCGAAGGCGGCTCGCTCAATAATTGGCTCAAGAAATACGGCGGAAAAGCACCGGACGAAGAGCAAGCTCTGGAAATGATGACGGGCATTCTGCGCGGCATCGAGCATCTGCATTCGCGCAGCGTCGTTCACCGCGACCTCAAACCCGACAATATCTTATTGCAGGGAAATTTCCCGCGCATCACCGATTTCGGCATTTCCCGAATCGTCTCGACCGGCACGATGTCAACCAAACCAATTGGC
>JAJAZE010000321.1 GCA_026785925.1 Pyrinomonadaceae bacterium | reverse complement strand
TTTGGAGAATTTTTAGAACTTTCTCCAAGAGATTTTAGAAAATATCAGCTAAAGTTTTCAGTTTTATCGAACCGGACAAATTATTTTGACGACATTTATCTCGAATTTTGAGCTATGCAATTTTCAGACCGCTCATTAATGATTTAACCGTTCAATTATCTTGCCGATTTTCGCCAAACCTTCTCGAACGTCCGCGCCCAGATGAAGGCGCAAAGCACGACGCTTTCGTTCAGCTAAAACCGCAAAATCGCCGCGCGCCTGCGCCGCTTTGACAGTGCCGAAAGTGTATTTTTGGTTCGGCACGGCTAAATCTTCCGCGTCATCGCAGGTGATTTGCAAAAACACGCCGTTGTTCGCGCCGCCTTTGTAGCCTTGCCCAGTCGAATGGAGAAAGCGCGGTCCGAAGCCCAAACAGGTAGCGACTTGAAAATTCTCCAAAACCGAATGACGAATTTCATCCAGCGATTTTTGATTCGCTTCGTTCATCTGAACATAAGCCAGCAGTCCGAAATAATCGCCGCGTTGGATTCTGTCCAAATGCGCCGAAATATAATTTTCCAGCGTTTTCTCGCCGCCGACTGCTTCGTTTAATCGTTTCGCGTTTGGTTCGTCGGTGAAAAGTTTGATGCCGTCGGCTTCGTAAATCGGTTTTTCATCGGGCAAACTTCCCGTTTCTTCATATTCCGAAGTCAGTTTTTTCGTGACGATTTTGCTCGCTTCGACATCCGGCTGATTAAACGGATTGATTTCCATAATCGCACCGGCAACCGCCGTCGCAACTTCCCAGCGGAAAAATTCCTGTCCTAAATTGGCGATTTCCGGTAGGACGATTTTTATAAACGGCTGCCCGCTCGCTTCCAATTCTTCAATCTCCGCGTCGCGTTCGTCGTCGCCTTCGACTTTCAAATAAGCAAACACGCGGTCGTCGCCGTATTCGCTAACCGGAACAACCTGTTCACGGTCAACCGGAATCAGACTTTTGCCCTGTTTTCCGGTTGATTCGGCGATCAGTTGTTCGAGCCACGCGCCCAAATCGAAAATCTTTGGGCTTGTGTAAATCGTCACTTTGTCGCGCCCGAAATCTTTCCACGCCGTTCCCAAAATCGCACCCAAAATTACGCCCGGATTTTCGCTGGCGTTCTGTCGGCAAGCCGCCGCCATTTCGTTTGTCCGATTCAAAAAATCGGCAACATCAACGCCCATCGCCGCCAGCGGAATCATCCCGAAATCCGACAGCGCGGAATATCGCCCGCCGATGGTCGCGTCGCCGTAAAAGATTTTTCGGAAATTATTCTCTTCCGCCACCTTCTGCATTTTCGAGTTCGGATCGGTAATCGCCACAAAACGGCTTCCGGCTTTGTCCGCGCCGATAGTTTGTGAGACGCGCTCGAAAAAATACTGCTGAAAAATGTTCGGTTCAAGCGTCGAACCGGATTTGCTCGACACGAAAAACAGCGTCTTTTGCAAATCAATTTTAGATTCGACCGCGCGGATTTGCGCCGGGTCGGTCGAATCCAAAATATGCAGTTCGGGAAATCCGTTTTTTTTGCCAAAAGTAAAGCTCAAAACTTCGGGGCAGAGCGACGAGCCGCCCATTCCCAGAAGCAAAATATGCGAAAAGTTCTCCGCTTTGACTTCCGCTTGAAAATCGGCGAATTTCTGTCTGTCGGCAACCTGCCGTTCGACAATATCGAGCCAGCCGAGCCAGTGTCCTTCGTCTTCATTCGTCCAAACGCCCGCGTCTTTCATCCAAAGTTTTTCTACTTTGCCGCCTGTCTGCCAATCTTTAATCGTCGCTTCAACCGCCGTCTGCAAATCTTCGGGCAAGCTGAAAGTCAATGTATTCAAACTCATTTTTTATTTTCTCCAATCGCTTTCTCGACCGCCGCAATCATTTTGTCGAACGGTTCGACGAACAGGCGCACGGCATCAACCAACAATTTATCCGTTGCGTTTTTCAAAGAAATTCCGGCTTTCTCCAAATCTTCAAGCGTCTTTTTCGCGCCGCTCACATCTTCGGTCAAGCTGTTCCGCAAATTGCCGTGTTCGCGGAAAGCGTCCCAGGTTGCGGGCGGAATCGTGTTCACGGTGTCTTTGCCGATCAGTTCTTCGATATACAAAACATCGCTGTAATCGGCGTTTTTCGTTCCCGTCGAAGCCCACAAAACTCTTTGCGTCTGCGCTCCTTTTGTCGCTAATTTTTCCCAGCGCGTCCCCGAAAAAATTTCTTCGTTGGTCTGATACGCCATTTTCGCATTAGCAATCGCCACTTTGCCGCGCAGATTTTCGAGCGTGGTTTTTTCTTCGCCGCTCGCGTCTTTTAATTTTTCCTCGATTTGCGAATCAATC
>JAJAZE010000320.1 GCA_026785925.1 Pyrinomonadaceae bacterium | reverse complement strand
TTTGGAGAATTTTTAGAACTTTCTCCAAGAGATTTTAGAAAATATCAGCTAAAGTTTTCAGTTTTATCGAACCGGACAAATTATTTTGACGACATTTATCTCGAATTTTGAGCTATGCAATTTTCAGACCGCTCATTAATGGAAAAATCTCGTAGAACAGAGGAATCACAAATGGCAAACTGGCGGGAAAATCTCGACAAACTTCGTCTCTGGATTGACGGCGAACAATCATCCGACGTTTCTGAAAACGTCGTTAAAGCACACCAAAACAAATCGGCTTCGGAATTGTTTCTGCAAAAACTTTTGCATTCGGTTGAGGAATTGCTTAGACAGGAAATCATTCGCATTCCGAATACCAATAAAGCCTACGTCCCGGAAAAATTCCTCGTTTTTTTGAGCGCGGAAACGGATAAAACTTTGCGCGAAGACAAGCGCAAGTTTTTTGAACAAAGTTTGAGCATTCTGATACTCGAAAGGGCGAAGGAAATGTCTGGCAATCTCGAACTTACGTCCAAAAAGCCGGTTATCGAAATTCTTATCAACGCGACTTTGCAAGACGACGAAATAGAAGTCAAAGTCAGTTCTGACAACGAAATAATTAAGTCGAAGACGATTGAATTCGTGCGAAAATCGGACGAGTTCAACAATAATAAAACGATTGAAGATGCCGGCACGATTGACGATTTCGAGACTTGGGCGGGAATACTTTTCCGCGTCGAAATTTGGCAGTCGGGCAAAAAACTCAACGAATTTCCGATTATCCAACGCAAAAACACCATTGGACGCGACGACGCAGAGAAAGTTGCCAACCTTCGTTTGCCGACGGAAAACCGCAAAATCAGCCGCACTCACGCGGAAATTTTGTTGGAAGAGAACGGCGAAATTTGGGTAACTTCACTTCATAAAAACCCGACCATCGTTTCCGGGCAAGCGGTCAGAAACGGCGAAAAAGCCAAACTCGGCGCGGACGGCGAAATTCAGATTTATGATTTCACGCTAAAAATCAAATTTGCAGAGTAAAATATGCTGAAAAGCGGAGACCAAATCGGACAGTTTATCTTGCTGAATCACGTCGGTTCGGGTGGATTCGGGGATGTTTGGAAAGCGGAAAAGCGGACGGCTTTGGACTCGAATTATTTTGCGTTGAAGTTTTTTCGCCCGAAAGACGACCGTATTGATTTCGACAAAATCGGTAAAGAACTCGCTGTTTGGAAACAACTGAAAGGTTTGCCGCACATCATTTCGGTTATCGAACTAGACCGCTTCGACGACTATGTTTATGTGGTCAGCGATTTTGCCGACGGCGGTTCGTTGGAAAAATGGCTGCAAGATAACGGCAAGGCATCGTCGCAAGAGGAAGCCGTTAAAATCACGCTTCAACTATTGACCGGACTGGAGAATCTGCACGAAAAAGGTTTTGTCCATCGGGATTTGAAACCCGACAATATTTTGATAATGAACGGCAAATATTGTCTGGCGGATTTCGGCATCTCGCGTGAGATAAAGACGCACTCGAAAGCGACCGGCACTGCCGGAACGATGGAATATATGCCGCCCGAAGCATTTACCAAAACGCCTTCCGTTACGCCGCAGACAGACATTTGGGCAGTCGGCGTGATTTTGCAAAAACTTTTGACCGGCGAATTGCCTTATCCGCAGGAAGATTATCCGTCTTTGGTCAGCGCGATTTTGATGTATGAGCC
>JAJAZE010000319.1 GCA_026785925.1 Pyrinomonadaceae bacterium | reverse complement strand
GCAAAGCTGACAAACGCGGGTTATTTGAATGTTTGAACTCATTTCTTTGTAGTTAAAGATTTGTTTGTGTAATTTGGTGTAGCTGTATGTAGCATAATTTCGCCTTGCTTGTATCTCAGATATAAGTTTGTATCTCAAAAACACAACGAAGATACAAAAGAATACAAACTAAAGCGAAAGAAAGATAAGAAAGAATTAAAACAGGCAAAAGAAAAAGCCCGTTTTCACAGGCTTTCTTATGATTTATTATTCGGATTGTTTTGATGCTTATTGCGATTTACTTTCCGATGCAAAAGGTCGAAAATATCCGTGTCAGCATATCTTCAGTGGTTGTTTCACCGGTAATTTCACCTAAAAAACGCATTGCATTGTGTAAGCCGATTAATATGATTTCTTCACTCGCTGCCTCAACAATCGAAATGATTGAAGAGTCAATTTCTAATTTGGCGCGTGAAAGTAGATCATAGTGTCGAGCATCTGTAATTAAAAAACCATTGTTTTCAATGTTTTGTGACGAAAAAGGTTCGATAATCGAATTCAGTAACTCACCGATACCGTTTTTGGTTTTGGCGGAAATTCCAATTGTATTTGAGATACTAATTCTTTTCTGACTCAAATCGGTCTTATTTATTGCAATCAGGTGGTTTAAGTCTTTGACTAGAGTGAGAATCTCGTCGTCTTCACTGGTTAATTCTTCCGACCCATCGAGAATAACTATAACCAGATCGGCATCAATCATTGCGCGTTTTGAACGCTCGACACCGATGCTTTCGACGACATCAACCGTTTCCCGCAGTCCTGCCGTGTCAATTAGCGAGATTGGGATATTATTTATCGTAAATTTTTCGTGCAGTTGATCGCGCGTCGTTCCGGCGATTTCAGTCACGATTGCTCTGTCCGTGCCGAGCAAAGTGTTGAAGAGGCTCGACTTTCCGACATTCGGTCGTCCGACCAAAGCAACTCGTAAACCTTCTCGAAGCAGTTTTCCGGCTTGAAAGGTGGCAGCCATCGCTTCTAAATTCTGGCTGATTTCCTGCAGCTCCGCTTTGATTTTTTCAGTTTGAAATTCCGGCAGGTCGTCTTCGACAAATTCGATTGATGATTCCAAGATAACGATAATGTTGAGCAAATCGTCTTTCAGCGGCTGTATTTGGTTGGAAAGCTCGCCGCTTAACTGCCTGATTGACTGGCGGGCGACGGCGGCGGTTTGCGCGTCAATCAAATCTCTGATCGCTTCGGCTTGGCTTAAGTTCATTCGTCCGTTTCCCAAAGCGCGAAGCGAGAACTCGCCAGCCTCCGCCATTCGAGCATTAAGAGCCAGACAAGAATCTATTATTTGTCTGAGGATCACCGGCGAACCGTGACCGCTTATTTCGATTACATCTTCGCCCGTAAAAGATTGAGGTGATTGAAAATAAGTGATTAGAGTTTCGTCCAGCACGTCGGCTGTTTCGAGATCGTAAATTTTTTGTAAAGAGGCAAAACGCGGTTCGGGTGAAAAGCTCGGGTTGCGAACGAGCTTTCGCACAATATCGAGTGCGCCTTCGCCGCTCAAACGAATTACGCCGATGCCGCTTCGTCCGAGCGGCGTTGCGAGTGCGACTATAACATTCATTTTTTAACAGTTTTTACTTTAAGCGAACTTGTAATCTCCGGTCTCTGCCGGAGCCAACCGATTCGGTTGATAGATCGTCTTCCGCCTGCAAAGTAAGATGAATGACGCGGCGTTCGGTCGAATTTAAAACGCCGAACGTGAAAGGTTGATCGTTTTTGCGAACATTCTGTGCGGCAAAACGCGCCATCGCTTGCAGTTCGGCTTTCCGCGTTTTCCGAAAACCGTCAGCATCGCAAATAAAACGCTGTGAACGGTCGAGTTCACGCCCGTGAACTTGAAACAATATAGTTTCTAAAGAGTCGAGCATTTCACCATTTTCACCTAAAACCAGCGGCACGTCCCGACCGGTTAAATTGAAAATACAACCTTCATCACTGATTTCAGATGAAACGCTCAAATCAAAACGCAAATCGGTTAGAATGTCCCTTAAAAATTCTTCCGCTTTTTGGCAGATTTCGTCCATATATTTATCAGTTAAAATTACAAATCAATTTTTTGAATGAGTTTTAATTTCAATTTACGAAGTTGAAAGTTTCGGTTTTATCTTTTTAGCATTTTTAGGAATGCTTTCCACGACTTCGGTAGTCGGCGGCACATCGGTTTTGTTCATCCGATTGATAATCAGTTGCTGCACGAAACTAACGATGTTGCCGAAAAACCAGTAAAGAAGCAGACCGGCAGGCGCACTCCACATAATCCAAAGCATCATCACCGGCATCAGATACATCATCATTTTTTGCTGCATCAGTTGTTCGGGCGTAGCGGCGGCGGCTTGCGGCGTGAACTTCATCGAAAGAATCATCGAAAAAGCGAAACCGAATTCGAGAAAATGCCAGGGATCGCCGGCTGAAAGATCAGGCAGCCACAAAAACGGAGCCTGACGAAACCCGATAGCGATTGTCACCGCCGTATAAAGAGCAATCAGCAAGGGAAACTGGAGAACCATCGGCAGACAGCCGCCAATCGGCAGCGCGTCCTTCGTCATTTTCAACTGCTCCATCTGCAAATCGCGCATTCGCGGATCGTCCGCCGGAATGCCTTTTTTCTGCATTTCCTTCATTCGATCCTGCAAATCTTTCATTTTGGGCGCATTGCCCGAAGCCTTTTTAAAAGATTTCGACTGATACCAGCGCATCGGAAACAGGAGAGAATAAAAGAAAAGTGTGAAAATGATAATCGCTAAACCGTAACTGTTGGTAAAGGTGTTCAAAAAAGTCAGCGCGTGGAGAATCGGGACCGCCAGCGTTTTGAGAATTGGTCTCAAAAAACTCCAATTACTGAAGTTTATCAAATCTTCAATATCAATCGTTCTGCCAACCGAGTCGGTTAAAAGTTTGTTGTAATCACTCAGCACAAAATAATCCTTTGTGCCGGTATAGATTTTCGTATTCGAGCCGTCAGCGTTAATTGGAACGTAAGCCGTCAGCAGATGGCGAATTTCGCTGGTTTTTTCCTGGCGCGTAATCCAACTGATAATACCGTCAAAAAAAGGTTCGACGGCAGTTTCGTATTTGGAAACTCGATATTCCAAACCGGACGTTTTGGCTGACGGAATCGCCGCCATCGCAAAATAAGCGTCGCCGACACCTGCCCAATCAACATCGCCTTTGACCGCCAGTTCACCCGTGTTTTTTTCGCTTGAAATCAGCGAAGCGGCGGTGTGCCGTTCCGTTTCGCCACTGACGGAAGCGACGGCTTCCGATTCGATGTGATAATAATTGTGGTGTTTGATTCCCTGATCGCCCAGACTCGCGCCGATAAGCAGTTTCGTATTTGGAATCGGCTGACCGTTTCTGGTTAGTTTGATTTGTAAATCGGTAACGTAACTGTCGGCGTTAAAGATGAATGTCTTGGTAACTTCCAGATTGTTCGCTTCGTCTCTTAAAACGTATTGCACCTGTTTCGTTTGACCTTCGCCAAGCTCGACGTTTTCCTCGTCTACCGAAACCGCATAATTTCGTTCGTTGATAAAACTATCGACATTTTGGTCGCCGGTCGCCAATCGAAAGGGAATTTCGCGCGGCGCACGATTTTTTGAGGCTTCTGCCGAGATAAGTTCGAGCGGCTGCTGACCGTTTTCGTTTGAACCGTCGGCAAAAAGGAGCTTTTCACCTCTCGGAGATTTGTTTTTGAGCAATATCCAACTCGTCGCCAACGCGCCTTTTGAATCGAGTTTGACTTGATAAAGCGGCGTTTTAATCGTTGTTGTTCTGTTTGGATTGTTGTCCGTCAAGGCGGCAACTGTCGGCAGTTGAGCCGTTTGAATCGTTGGCTGCACTTCCGGCATCGGCGTTGCCGTCACCGCTACCTGCGCCGTATTCGTATTGGTTTGCTCAGGCTTTTTCGACGGAAAAAGATATGTCCAGCCGAAAAGCACCGCCATTGAAAGCGTCGCCGCAATGAGAAATCGAAACTGTGTTGATTGTTTATTGTCTGACATTATTTCAGTTATCAGTGAACAGTGAACAGTTATCAATGAGCAGTTTTTGTTGACTGATAACTGTTCACTGTAAAGGATCGTCTCCGCCTTTGGAAAATGGTTGACAGCGTAAGATACGTTTTACGCCCAGCCAAGTTCCGCGCAATGCGCCGTATTTGCTCACGGACTGCATCGCATATTCCGAACAAGTCGGTGTAAAACGACACGAAGACGGTAAAAAAGGCGAAAGAAACATCTTATAAAGCCGCAAAAAACCTAAAATCAGATACTTCATTTTGCTTTTGCTTTGACGTTCTATTCGCCTTTTTGCAAATTTAGTTCGCTATTTTTAATCTTCGCCGCGATTTGCCGAAATTCTTCCAGCGGTTTGTCGAGTTTGACTCTCAGTAAATTTCTCCGCGCGTTTAAAACCCAATCGAATTTGACGCTCAATTCGTTAAGTTCCGCTTTGTTCAAGCGAAAGGCTTCGCGCAAAAGACGTTTCGCCCGATTTCGCTGAACCGCGTTGCCGACGGCTTTTTTAGAAGCCGTGATTCCGAGACGCTGAAAAGTTGTCTCCGACGGTCTCACAAAAACCGTCATAAAACGCCCTTCAAATCGCTTGCCGCCTTCATAAACGCGGCGAAACTCTTTCGGTTTTCGCAGACGGTTTTCCTTCGGCAGGCGAAAGTTTAATAGTGTTTGACTGTCAATACTTTGCGTCCCTTGGCGCGGCGGCGTTTCAAAACGGCGCGTCCGTTCTTGGTCGCCATTCGGGCGCGAAAGCCGTGCTTCTTGGCGCGGCGACGATTGTTTGGTTGAAAAGTTCTCTTTGGCATAATTATTCATTACCTCACTTAAAAGTGAAAACTTAAAGTTTAGATACAAAAACCGATTATGTCAAAGCAGATTTCCCCAGAACCTTTCTGCCCTGAATTTGAATATTTCCTTCTACAATTCTTTTCAAGGCTTTGATATACAGCGCGTGTTCGTCTTCTAAAATTCGTGCCGCCAGCGTTTCCGCCGTATCTTCATCTCTCACCTCGACGGCTTTCTGCGCGATAATCGCGCCGTGATCTAAATCCTCATCAACAAAGTGAACGGTGCAGCCGGAAACTTTCACGCCGTAATCAATCGCCTGCTTTTGCGCGTCCAAACCTTTAAAACTCGGCAGCAAACTCGGATGAATGTTGATGATTTTATTCGGAAAAGCGCGAATAAAATCTTTCGACAAAAGCCGCAGATAACCGGCGAGACAAACTAACTCGACGCTTCGCTTTTTAAGTTCCGCAACAATTTCCGCATCGTGTTTCTCGCGCGTTCGCCCGTTTCTGATAATCGCCAGCGTTTCAATTCCGCGCTCTTCGGCTTTAATCAAGCCCTCTGCGCCCGTTTTATCACTGACTACGACGACGACCTCAGATTCGGCAATCAAACCGCTTTGCGCGGCTTCGACAATCGCCGTCATATTCGAGCCGCGCCCGGAAATTAGAATGCCGATTTTCATTTGAAAGTTAGATTACACTTGCACAACAATCCTGTCCAAGTATAAAGTTTATTTTATGCCGATTCAAACCACTTACAGCAACGCCAGAAATAATTTAGCATCTTTACTCGAAAAAGTTACCGATGAGCAGGAAATCGTCGTTATCAATCGTCGCGGTCACGAAGATGTCGCGTTAGTCAGCGCGTCGGAACTGGGGAGTTTGCTCGAAACCGCGCATCTGCTTCGCTCGACGAAAAACGCGCAGAGGCTTCTCAAAGCCTTACATCGCGCTCAAGCGAAAACGGAAAAATCGGAAACTTTAGAAAATCTGCGCGAGGAATTTGAAATTGAAAAGTAAAGTTCCGCGCGAAGCCGTTTTTCATCCCGAATTCCGCGAAGATTTGCGTTTCTGGGCGCAAACCAACCGCAAAACTCTGCTTCGCGCCTTTGATATAATCGAAGCCATCCTGCGCGAATCTTTCGACGGCATCGGCAAACCCGAACCCTTAAAATATCTCGCCTCAGGCGCGTGGTCGCGCAGGCTCACGCAGGAACATCGAATAGTTTATCTCGTCAGCGAAACGCGGATTGATTTTCTGCAGGCGCGTTATCATTACTAAAATCAGCGTCTTTAAAACTCAAGTAAAATGTTTATTGAACGAATTAATTTCGATTGGCAATGCCTTCTTTGCCATTTGGCATTCCCAAAATTCGCAGCACTCGCCAGCCTTTTTCGGTAAGAGTTTTGGAAACTAATTCATCTCGCATTTTATTTCTTTCAATTTTTTGCCGCCAATAATTTGCATTATCAGCAGGCTTAGTATTTCGACAATTGTGTCCGTGCCAAAAACATCCGTCCGCGAAAATCGCTAGACGTTGTTTGGGAAAAACAAAATCAGGATTGCCGAATAATTTATAATTTCTGCGCCAACCGATGATTTTATGATTCCTAAAAATTTCGATTAGATGTTCCGATAAAGTTTTGTAGAAAATCAAGTTCATTGAAAATTTATTCGGGTTATGAAGTTTGATAACCTGAAAATGTTTCCTGAAAACCGAATCAAGTCTTTGTTTGGACTTGCTCCGCACGTTTTAGCCGAAG
>JAJAZE010000318.1 GCA_026785925.1 Pyrinomonadaceae bacterium | reverse complement strand
TTGTTCCGTCCTCTGCTACTCGATAGACGTATTTACTCGTTACAACTAATTCAGGTATTTTGGGTTCACGAGCTAAAACGTGAAAAACGTCGGTGTCTTCAGGCACATCGTCTAAAATAGCAGTATGATAACCCGTCTGCGGCTTCACGTCTGCGGGAACACTGAAATCAATAATTGATTTGTGCAGTTGACGCTTTTCGACAATTTTCTGATCGGCGGCGGAAAAAAGATAGCGGGCATCGCCGCCAAGCGGAAACACGCCGACTTTGGTTTGCGCCGGAACAAGATAAACGTAAAATTGATTTTCTTTGGCAGGTAAGACTGCGACATTATACGGACGAGTTGCGCCGCCAAAGTCTTTCAGTGCAACATCAATCGCCCGTGCCGCGAAAAGATAAAAGCCTGCATCTTCTTTCGGCGTGTCAAGTTTTTTAACCTTAAAATCTTTCGGCGTTTCGCCTTGTGTAGCTTCGTAAGCAATTAGAAACTTGTCGCGCTTGTCGTTCAGTTTGCCGTAAGCGACAATCCAGCCCGAAGCGGTTTTCTGCGCGATGTAACGAACAAAACTGCCTTCGGGCGGCGACAACTCCATAACTGCGTCAGTCGAATGCCAAGCAGCAACATCGTAAGCGTAAAGCATTTGCCCGCGCTCGGTGATTTCGGCAAGCTCAGTTTTTGAAGCAGGCGCAGTTCTTTGCGCCAAACCAACGAATGTGAAAAGTAAAACGATAGAGAATGAAGTAAATAGTTTCATAATAATTGCGATTATAACATCAAGCGAAGACAGCGAACGGTTGAGATGACGCGGGGCGAAACCGCCGCCAAGCCAGCCGAGATTTAACACGCAACGTGATAACAAAGTCGCTGTTTCGCCCTCACATCCATTGAATTGTTCGACGCAGTGTTGATTACAAATAAAACTGTTTAGATATTTATATTCCAAAGTATTTTTTTACAACTATCGCAAATTTTTCCCGCGCTTCAAAGTCAATGTCGTCCAAATTCTGCGCGAGTCTTATACAATCTTCGGCGGCATCTTTGGTTAGGGTGTTTCTGATATGGTCGGCAACAGGCATCAGAATAAGCCTAAGTAGAACTTGAAAAAGAATAGCGGCGATTGTTCCCCAGACCGCACCGAACCAAATCCAGCCATAAACTAGGGACAGCCCTAAGATTCCAAAAACTAAGATAACTGATAATGTCGTAGCGTAAATACTTCGGACTGTCAGTAAAAAACTTTTCTTGTCAATAGTCATTCCACCCAGATACCTAAACTTTCGGGAGTTTTTGGTTAAGGTAGTCTTCTGCCCAATTTGAACTTCGTTTTTCATTTTAACTTGCCGAATTTTTATACACTCGTTTTAGTCGCAAAGTCAAAAGAAACATTGATTTTATTAGCTTTTGCTCGGCTTTTTCCGTCATATCAAAATTTGCGTGATAAATTTCAGACGAATCATTAATGGCAGGTCGAACTGCTCAATTTTGATTTTTTGAATGGATACTAATTTTTTGAGAGTTGTTTTTCCTTCTAAATTCAAGTTCTGACTCTGGAAAGCAAAAACGCGCCGATAATTGAAAATAAAAACAGCGGACTCCAGACCGCGAACACCGGTGCAAGATAACCGTTCAAGCCGAATTGCTCGAAAGTGCCGGTGATGCCCATAAACAAAAGCCACACGCCGACCGCGTAGCCGACGGTGACGACTCTTCCCCGGCGGCTGAGAGACAGCGCGAACGGCGCGGTGAACAGCGTGATGACGAACGGCAGAAACAATGTCGTGTATTTTTTCTCTAAAGCAACTTCGAGATTTCGGCGTTCGCCGTCCGATTCGCTCGCCTCGATTTGCGCCAGCGTCTCGCGCCGATTGAGATGACTCGGCTTTTGATTGAGATTATTAAACGGATTGGAAATTTCCGCCAGTTCGCCGTTCGGTATCTTGATTAGCTCGACTTTCCCATCATTAAGAGTTTGTTTCTCGGCATCAGCGGAGAATCGGATTTTATTCGTTTCCCAGACGGCTTCCGGCGTTCGATAGATATTTTGCAGCCGAGTTTCGTCAGGGGAAAATTCATAAATCAAAAGATTTTTTACCTTTTGGCTCGCCTCCTTTTTATTTTCATCCATTTCAAACGAATAAATCCGACGGTTGTTCGCCACCCAGAACTTCCCTGCTTTATTGGCGACCACGCCGCGACTGCGAAGCCGTGCGCGCAAATCGTCTTGGACGACGTTGGTTTTCGGCGCGACATATTCCTGGATGCCGAAATTTAAAATTCCGAACAAAATCATCAGAGCGAAACACGGCAGTAAAAGCCGGTAAACGCTTTGTCCGGCGGCAGTCCACGAGACGATTTCGTTCTGTCTGGACTTAATCACAAACGTCACCAGCGTCGCAATCATCAATGCCGACGGCGATAGTTGAAGATAGATAAACGGCAGCAGAAAAAACAGGTATTCGGCGAGAATTAACGCCCCGCCGGAAATTTCACCAGCGAATTTCCAAAGCTCGAACGCCGTGAAAATCAAATAAATCGTTGTCAAAAACAAAACCGTCAGCGCGAAGTATTTTAAAAGGTTTTGAATAATATCAAAATCCAAAATTCTCGAAGTTGCGTCGAGATAAACATTGAACTTCTTGATACTTCGTGAGCGGGCGGCGTGGTCAGGTAATGCCGCCGGATAGGTTTTGGAACGGCTGAATAAATTTGTCATTGCCTGCCCTAAAAAGATTCTATCCGACAAAAAAAGATACGAAATAACCGACGCACTGACGACAAGCGGCAGCCAGCCGGCGGTCGAGACGTTGACCGCTTCGGTGCGGGCAAGCTGCTCGCCCAAAAGAGTCATCAAATAATAAAAAACCAGTCCGACCAAGGCTAAGAAAATGCCCAAACCTTTGCCACCGCCTCGATTAAATCTTAAAACCAGAGCCGTTCCGAGCAAAGCGAAAATCAGCGGTGTCACGGAAAGCAAAATCCTCCGCTGCCATATTATCTGAGCTTCGATTTTTTCCTTGCCTTCCTTGCCGCTGGCATATCTGACCAAATCCGTCAGTCCCAATTCTTCAGGCGAGCCTTTAGGGTCGGTCAATTTATCTATTATCTCGCCGCGTTTGGTTTTTATAGCGAACCTGAATTGCCCCACATTCTCCGAGATAAATTTTGAGCCTTTATCACTGTTTGAAATAGTGCTGACAACGGCGTTTTGTAAAACTAATTCCGAACTTTCCTCATTTGTATCAGTGTTAATATCAATTCTACCACTTTTAGATGTTATCAGACGCACTTCCTTTTTTGCTTGATCTTCATTATAGATAAAAATGTTTTCCCAAGTCCCTTTTTGAAAATCACCGTTCTTGACATAGATTGTGTAGCCGTTAATTTCACTGTTGAAAACGCCCGGTTCAATGGGCGACGCGAGTTTGCGAAGTGCCGTCTGGAGCGCGACCTGACGAACGATTCGGGCGGCAAACGGAACGCCGTAGAGATTGATAATAAATGTCAAAACAGAAAGCGCGACCCCCAGCCAGACGATGGGAACGGTTATTTGAAAATTGCCGACACCCGCGCTGCGGATGGCAATCAACTCGCTGTCACCGAGCATTCTCGACAGACCGATAATCACGCCGACCAAGACCGCCATCGGGCAGGTAAAAGCGACCACGTTCGGGACGAGCGCAAAGGTTAATTGCCAGATTAGATTTTTGGGAATGCTGACGCTGAAAAAAATGTCGGAGTAACGACTAGCCTGCTGAACGAAAAGAATAACGCTGAGTAAAAGCCAGGAGAAGACGAAATAAGGCAAAACGGCTTGCACCAGATATTTTGAGATTAACCAGCTAAAACGCTTCATCAATTTTAAAAGCTCGCCGCTAACAGCTTCTCGCCGACAGTTTCTTTGCCGAGAATGTTTGCGATTAAACGACGCAGGATGCTCGAAACCACCCGCACGTCATTCGGATATTCTCCTGCATATTCGACAAACTTGAGCGGTGAGAACTTTTGCGCCATCATGAAAATTTGTCTCTGGGCAGGGGAAATCAACCAGTTGCTTTTAGTTTTCCGGCACACCTGACAAAGTATGTGAAAATTAATTTGCAGCGACGCGGAATCGTCGTTATTCAAAATCCGACGGCAGTTTTCGCACTGATTCCAATCGGGCAGATAGCCGCCGAGCCGCAAAATCCACAGTTCAAAGTAGAGTGCCACGCGGTCGAGACTCTCCGGGACTTCGGCGGCGGTTGCCAGACAAACTTTCGCCATTCGATAAAGATTTTCGTTCGGGTCGTGCGGCGGCGCAAACTCCGTGAGCAGGTCTGCCAGATATGAAAATTTTTGCAGAAATTGCGGATTACTCGCGCTTTCAAAATACGACTTGACGAGTTCGACCTGACTGATCGAGACGAGTTCCCTTTCTTCCTTTTGAAAGTAGGTCAAATTAATCACGGAAAATTGTTCGAGTCCGCCGCCGAAACGACTTTTTAAGCGTTTTGCGCCTTTCGCAACACCACGCACCAAACCTTCGTTCCGAGTGAGCAGGACGACTATTTTGTCGGCTTCCGCCAGGCTGTAAGTTTTGAGAATTAACCCTTCCGTTTCAACTAAACCCATTTTTTTATTACCAGGGAAGAAAATAAAATATCCAAGCCAGAACCAAACTGACAATCATAAATTGTCCGAAAATTTTCAGTCCGTAGAGAAATTTATCTCGATTGCTGCCCGCCGAAAAAACTCCGAAGGCGACCGCGACAAAAAATGCAAAACTCGCCAAATATGTAAAGTGAATCATTTTTTTCTTCCTTGTTGGATGTCAACCGCATCCAGAACAGCTAGATAGTTTAGCAGTCCGGCGATTTCCAGAAATCTTCCGCCGTATTCAAAAGTTGCCCACGAAGCGACGTTATTCGGCGGGCTGCTCATCAGCACGAAACTTATTATTGCGCCCAAACCGCTGCCCAATCTGGCAAAGATATTCAACAGATAGAGTAGTGTTCCGTCTTTGAAATCAAAACCGGGATAATATGCGCCGCCGCTTAACACGGCAATAATAAACATCGCCCAGAAAACGGCGACAATAATCAGACCTCTTTTCAGACGACCTTGTAGAAGGTGTCCGAGACCGGGTAAAATCCACGAGATTATTCCGATGATAAACGGATTATTCATATTGCAAATGCCTCAATAGTTATAGTTATTCTTTAAGCGTCGGCATTCCAATTGTTGCCGCAAAACTTTACTATTACTTTGTAAACCGCTCTTGGAATGTAGTTCAGCGTTTTCGAGAATAAACTTTAACTTTAATAGGACTTTCGCTTGGGGATGACTAAGTTATTGAAAAATAGACACTTAGCTAAAAGTCTGTATTTTGGTTAAGTTCTTTGAACTCAAGCAGTTATGTGTTTTCAAGCGAAAGTCCTATTTAATAAAGTAGATAGGATTTTCTTATTCGATTAAAATTCTCGACATCTGTTTGCCAGGAATTTTTTATTTCTTCGATGGACTTCCCGTTTTCGATCATTTTCCTGATTTTATTCGTTCCGGCTATGACATCAAACGGATTGCGGTCAAATTCATACTCATACGGTGTTGTTCGCCATTGAAAATCATTCGGATAAATCTCGTAAATCGTTTTTATCAACGCTAAACCCGTCAACACCGGCTCGAAAGTCTCACGGTCGGTAACGTGCAGAAAAACACCTTCACACTCCTGTTGAGCATATTCCTGAAAAGTCGGTAAGAAGTTTATCGGTCGGAAGACAACTCCCGGAAGTTTCAGTGATTTAAGAACATCCGCCCAACTTTTCCCATCAATATACGGCGCACCGACGATCTCGAAAGGGCGCGTCGTGCCGCGCCCTTCGGAGAGTTCCGTGCCTTCGATAAAAACGGTCGCCGGAAAAACCACCGTTGTCTCGATGGTCGGCATATTCGGCGAAGGCATCACCCACGGCGCATCCGTTTCGTCGTAGAAATCTTCGCGCGCCCAATTCTCCATTGTGATTACTTCCAAATCGCATCCGATGTCGAATTCGACATTGAACAAACAAGCCAATTCGCCGACGGTTAAGCCGTGACGCATCGGAATCGGATATAATCCGACGAATGATTCGTGTCCGATTTCCAGCGTATTTCCTTCGACCTTAATCCCGTTAATCGGATTCGGGCGGTCAAGAATTATCATCTTTTTCCCGAACGCCGCACACGACTTCATCGCGTTCGCCATTGTGTAGATGAACGTATAGACGCGGCATCCGACATCCTGTAAATCAAAGACCAAAGCATCTACGCCCGACAACATCTCTTCGGTCGGCTGACGAGTTTCGCTGTATAAAGAATAAACCGGCATTCCGGTCGAGCGGTCGGCGGCGTGCGGAGTCTCGACCATATTATACTGCACGTCGCCGCGAATTCCGTGCTGCGGACCGAATAGCGCGGTCAAATCAATGGCTTTGTCTTGAAAAAACAAATCGGCGGCGTGGCGGAAGTTTTTATCCACCGATGCCTGATTACAAATCAGACCGATGCGAAGATTTTCCAACAGATTACTCTCTCCGCCCAAGACCTTTTCCAAACCTGTTTTAATCGTTTTGCGTTGAAGTTTTGCCACAAGTAATTTAGACCATCCCGAACAGTTTTTATTAAAATTATAAACGTCTTATTTCAATAAGATGTTTGATAAACTTTATAATGGTCAAACAATTTCCGTCGGTCTGTCAATTTGAGCATTTGATTTTAAAGACTTATCATTACTCTTTATGAAACTTTTGAGGCAATCATCAAAGATCCGTTCGACGACCGTTTTGCTGGTCAGCCGAAACGGTGAGACGGCGATGGCGGGCGACGGTCAGGTGACTTTAGGCGAGACGATTATCAAGGGCAACGCTCGAAAACTGCGGCGAATTTTTAACGGACAGGTTTTAGTCGGGTTTGCCGGTGCGACCGCCGACGCTTTTTCACTTCTGAGCAAATTTGAAGCTAAACTGGAACAGTATCAAGGGCAGCTCGAACGGGCGGCAATCGAACTGAGTAAAGATTGGCGGACGGATAAGTATCTCCGACATCTGGAAGCTCTTTTAATTGTCGCCGATAAAAATGCTGCGTTTTTGATCTCCGGCAAAGGCGATGTTATTTCTTCGGATGAAGGTTTGCTGGCAGTCGGTTCGGGCAGTATGTATGCACTCGCCGCCGCCCGCGCACTATATAAAAATACGGCATTGTCGGCAAAGGAAATCGCCGCCGAATCTTTAAGAATCGCCGGTGAAATCTGCATTTACACAAACTCCGAAATTATTATCGAGGAAATCTAGTTTCGTCCGAATTATTATTCAAATGGCTATTTATTTAGGCGGTGAAATCAAGGAAATCGTTCCGCAACCGAAACTCGACGATTTGACTCCGCGCCAAATCGTCGCTGAACTCGACAAATACGTCGTCGGGCAGGCAAACGCCAAACGCGCTGTTGCCATTGCACTTCGCAACCGCATTCGGCGACAGAAACTTCCGCCGGAAATAGCGCGGGACGTGCTGCCGAAAAATATTTTAATGATCGGCTCGACCGGTGTCGGCAAAACCGAGATCGCCCGGCGGCTGGCACGGCTCGCCAACTCACCGTTTATCAAAATTGAAGCGTCCAAGTTCACCGAAGTCGGCTATGTCGGGCGCGATGTCGAAAGTATGATCCGAGAACTGACCGAGGTCGCCGTCAAAATGACCAAGCAAGCGGCTTTTGAGGCGGTTTTAGAACGCGCGGCGGAGAATGTTGAGGAAAAAATTCTCGACGTTCTGCTTCCCTCTTCAAACAACTATCCTGTCGGTGACGAGAGCGGTGGCGCACTGAATTTATCCGAGAAGTCCCATCCTAATCGAACCCGCGAAAAACTGCGTGAACAATTACGAAACGGCGAACTCGATGAGCGTTTAGTAGAAATAGACGCGACCGAACGCTCCAACACCACGATTGATTTTATCGGCGGTCAAGGTATGGAAGAAATGGGCGTTAATTTTCGTGATATGTTCGGAAATCTTTTTCCTTCAAAGTCAATTCGCAAGAAACTGAAAGTCGGTGAGGCAAAATCTTTTCTGCTTCGTGAAGAGCAGGAAAATTTGGTTGACACCGAACAAATAAATCGTTCGGCGATAAAAAAACTCGAATCTTCGGGAATAATCTTCCTCGATGAAATTGATAAAATTGCCGGGCGCGAATCCGGCAGCGGCAGCCCGGACGTGTCGCGTGAAGGCGTACAGCGTGATTTGCTTCCGATTGTCGAAGGCACGACCGTCAATACGCGCTACGGGATGGTCAACACCGAACACATTCTTTTTGTCGCCGCCGGTGCTTTTCACGTTTCCAAACCCTCGGACTTAATTCCCGAACTACAGGGACGTTTTCCGATTAGAGTTGAGTTAGAGTCCTTAACTTTAGATGATTTTAAGCGCATACTTATACAGCCTAAAAATTCGCTTATTAAGCAATACCAAGCACTGCTTAAAACAGAAGAGATCAACCTTAAGTTCACCGACGATGCGATTAACACGCTTGCCGAAATGACCGTTACAATCAACCAAAACACCGAAGACATCGGAGCGAGACGGCTTCACACACTCCTCGAAAAACTTTTGGAAGAAATCAGTTTTCTTGGCAGTGAGTCGGAAGATAAAAACCCGACTATTGACGCGCAATACGTTTCCGATAGATTAGGCGAGCTTGTTAAAGACCAAAACCTCCGGCGATATATTTTGTAGATTAAACGCCGATTAAACACGATGCTTAATAAATTCGTCTTAAGCTATAAATGCTTTTTTGAATCACCCTTAGTGATTATATTTTTTGTTTTGCTTAGCACCTTAAGTTGCGGAAAACGCCAGCCGCCGCTGCCGCCGATTGAAAAAACCGCGCAGAGAGTCGAGATCACCGGCACACAGCGCGGGAACATAATTATGATCGAGTCAAAGCTGCCCGCCAGGAACGCTTCCGTCTCGAGCGTTTTGAGTATTCAACGCGCCGACGTTTATCGTTTAGCCGAACCATCTAACGCTCCCTTAACGCTTTCGGAAGAAGATTTCGCTTCGCGCAGCACACTTATTTTTTCCGTGCCGATTACTGATGAAGATTTTTCACGCCGCCAACTGACATTTACCGACGGTCTGGAATTTTCAGGGCAGAAGGCGCGACTTCGATACGCCATTCGCTTAGTCAATGCTTCCGGTCAGAAAGCGGCGTTTTCAAATTTTCTATTAATTGAGCCGACCGCGAAAGTCGCCCGCAATCCGACCGCGCTGACCGCGAAAATCTCAGAGCAGGCGATTACGCTGCGGTGGGAAGCACCGAGCGAAAATGTTGACGGTTCACAACCGGCGAACATCGTCGGCTATAATGTTTATCGCGTCGGCGAAGAGATAAGTGCAAAAATTCTTAACCAAACGCCGGTCACGAGCGGTGTTTTCAGAGATGAATTCTTTGAATTCGGAAAAGATTACAGCTATTATACCCGAACGATTTCTTTAGGCGGCGACGGCGAACCGATTGAAAGCGCGAACTCGAACTCGGCTAGTGTCGAGCCGCGCGACACTTTTGCGCCAAGCGCACCAAGTGCCGTAACTATCGCGGCGGCACCCGGAAATTTGTCAATCTTCTTTGCCGTTAATCCTGAAAAAGATGTCGCCGGTTATCGAGTTTATCGCTCCACCGAACGCAGTGAACCCTTCTCCGAATGGATTTTGTTGACCGACAATTTATTGACGACCAACACATTTCAGGATAAAAAGGTGACCTCCGGTGAAGTTTATTTTTACTATCTAACCGCCGTTGATAAAAACGGAAATGTCAGCGATAATTCGCTCGTCGTCTCGGAAACTGCTCCCTAAATTTTATGAAGATTTGTCATTTTAGTTACCACGACGCAACTCACTGGGGCGCGGTCAAGAAAGATTTAATTTTTCCGCTTGAGGATTTGGAAAGTTTGCCCGAAAATGACGGCAAAAAGCGTTTGACCGAATCTATCGAAATCGAAAAAGTCAAACTTCTGCCGCCGACCAAGCCCTCGAAAATTGTCTGCGTCGGGCGAAATTATGCTGAACACGCCGCTGAATTAGGCAATGAAATTCCAAAAGAACCTCTTTTGTTTTTCAAAGCACCTTCATCTTTAATTTCCGAAGGCGAAATCATAATAATTCCCGAACAATCCGCCCAAGTCGAACACGAGGGCGAACTTGCGGTCGTAATCGGACGCAATTGCAAAAATTTGAAAGATGCCGATAACCCATTCGACTACGTTTTCGGCTATATGTGTTTGAATGATGTGACCGCCAGGGATTTACAGCGCAAAGACGGGCAGTTCGCACGCGCCAAATCCTTCGATACTTTTTGTCCGATTGGCGCATTTATCGAAACTGACTTGGATGCTTCCGATATTCGTTTGACCACCAAAGTTAATGGAGCAATCAAACAAGATGGGCGAACTTCGCAGATGATTTTCCCGATTCAGTTTTTGATAAGGTATATTTCACGTCAGATGACCTTAAACGCCGGAGATATTATTGCCACCGGAACACCCTCAGGAGTGTCGAAATTGACGAGTGGAGACGTTTGCGAGGTGGAAATCGAAGGCATCGGAATTCTAAGCAATCCGGTCGTCTAATAAATCCTTGATCTCTTTATTTCTCAATGCAATATCAGGGTTATTCTGAATAAAGTTTTTGTAGCGGGATTTAAAATCCTCGTCGGCAAGCTCAAAACTTACTACCTGCCGCATTTGCAACAGATAATCATCGATCATATTTTCCGTAAATCCGTCATCTAAATCCAGCATTTCATCAATCTCGACAATCAATATCGAAAAGGTTCGGAGCCATTGAAAATTCTTATCATCCACCAGCAAATTTAGAAATTGTCCGCCGGTAATCTGCCCGTTCAACCGCTCAAAACTATTTCGTTCGTCATCTATTAAGGCTTTGTGGAGAGCCAGAATTTTTAGCCGCGCAGTCTTTAATAACAAAACTTTCGCATCGAGTTTTCTATCGAAATTTTTCATTTTTTGATTTTAATATATTTCAGCTTTTTGACAAAAGCATTCGAGCCGGTTGATTATTAGCTATCTAATGTTTTATGATTAGCTTGCAAAACATTAGATAGCTAAAGATATTTCATTGGCATCCTAAGGATAATTTATGATTGATTTTGAAAAATCCGTAACTTACGTTTTAACTCAACTGGCAATTGGTTATCGAACATATCTGGAAAAGGCACTTGGCGAAATTGGTTTGCACAGCGGACAGGTTTTTGTGATGATTTCGCTGTGGAAAACTGACGGTCAAAGTCAGATTGATTTGGTTAAAAACCTTGACCTAACCGCGCCGACCGTCAATATAATGATCAAGAGTTTGATGAACGGCGGTTTTGTCGAGTGTCGCAAATGTCCGTCCGACGGTCGTCTGATGCGAGTTTTTTTAACTGACAAAGGAATAGAATGTCAGACTTCGGTAGCTGAACAATGGACTAAAATCGAAGCACAGTCTTATTTAAATTTGACCGAAACAGAGAAACTCGTTCTCGCGCAGCTTTTCGGGAAATTGAGGGAAAATTTGAGTCTCAATATAAAGACCGGCTCAACTAAGTTATAATTCGGTTGAACTTTTTTATGAACTTTGCAGTTGAAGCAAAAAACTTGATAAAGAATTTCGGAGAGCTTCGAGCGGTTGACGGCATTTCATTCGGTATCAAACGCGGTGAAACTTTTGCGATTCTCGGAGAAAACGGCGCGGGAAAGTCCACGACGATGCGAATGATCGCTTGTCGTTCGCCTTTGTCGGCGGGCGAATTGTCGGTCGCAGGTTTGAACGTCAGCATCGAGGATCGAAAAGTTCGTTCGTTAATCGGTGTCGTGCCGCAGGAAAACAACCTCGACCCGGATTTGAATGTGCGGGAAAATCTGCTTGTTTATTCCAGATATTTTCGTATTCCCAAAGAAACGGCGCAAGCCAGATGCGCTGAACTGCTCGATTTTATCCGTCTGAACGAAAAAGCGGAGGCTAAAGTCGAGCAGCTTTCAGGCGGTATGAAACGCCGCCTGATGATCGCCCGCGCACTGCTTCATCGTCCGAAAATTCTGTTGCTCGACGAGCCGACGACCGGACTCGACCCGAATGTCAGACAGGAAATCTGGGAGAAACTGGAAGAACTGCGCCGCACTGAAAATTTGACCATCGTGCTTTCCACCCATTATATGGACGAAGCCGAAAAACTCGCCCAACGTCTGTTGGTGATGGCGCAGGGAAAAATTGTTGTTGAAGGCGTTCCGCGTAAGATAATCGAAAATAGAGTTAAAAAATTTGCTCTGGAGATTCGTGAAGCCGATCCTATCGAACTGCAAAATGTTAATGGAATAATTTCTCAGAGACGCGGACAAACGCATATCTATTTTGCCGAAAATCTCGAACGACTAGCACCTTTGATGAGTCTCTACGGCTCGCGGCAAATGATTTTGCGTCCGGCAAATTTGGAGGATGTTTTTTTGCAGTTGTCCGATGCGGGCGCGGTCGAATCGGAATAAAAAATGGAAAATGAAAACGAAATCGTCACTATCAAATCTCGCAAATATAACGGTGACGTTCACCGATCTTGGAAAGCGAAATTTATTAAAAGAGAAGATTCTCGTTTGGAATTTGTTGGAGAATTCGAGAAGAAAATAGTTCACCCACATCTCGGCGTTATCAGACGCAAAACTATCAGTTATGAATTCTACTGGCTCGACCGATGGTATAATATCTTTCGGTTTCACGAGCCGGACGGCGGATTGCGAAATTTTTACTGCAACGTCAATTTGCCGCCCGTTTTTGATAAATTGATTTTAGATTACGTTGATTTGGATATTGACGTTTTAGTTTGGAAAGATTTTACATATAAAATTTTAGACTTTGACGAGTTTGAAGAAAACGCTCAAAAGTATGTTTATCCGAGCGATTTGCACGTTAAGGTAAAAATTGTGGTCGGTGAACTAATTTCAATGATTGAGCAGAGAGTTTTCCCTTTCGACTATAAATTTTGAATATCGCATTAGCCAAAATTGATTTGACCGATGCGCTTGCGGTTTGGCGCAGAAATTTGCGCGTCTATCTGCGGCTCTGGAAAACCGAACTGATCGCGCCGATCATTGAGCCGATATTTACTTTTTTCGCTTTCGGATTCGGGGTCGGCGCGTTGATCGGTTCGGAAGTCGAAAATTTGAGTTATCTGTCATTTGTCGGCGCGGGCGTTTTAGCGTTCACGGTATTGATGCGGACGGTTTTCGAGATGACTTACGGCGCGTATTTTCGGATGGTCTATCAATCAACTTACGACGCGATTCTGGCGACACCGGTCAATGCCGAATCGCTCGCGTTCGGCGAGATTTTATGGGCGGTGACGAAAGGCGCGGTTGATTGTATTTTTATACTGCCGCTCGTCGTCATTTTCGGTTCGGCGACTTCCCTGTTCACTCCGCTGTCAATTGTTCCCTTGATTTTCGGCTGCGTATATCTCGGTTCGCTCGGCTTGGCAATTACCGCGCACGTCCACGAAATTGATTATTTCAATATCTTTTTCGCGCTGTTTTTCTCGACGCTTTTTCTCTGCGGCGCGTGGTTTCCGGTCGGCAATCTTCCCGAATGGCTGCAAATCGTCGCTTACCTGATTCCGACCACCAGCGTGATTGATTTATGCCGCGCGTGTCTGACGGGAAATTTCGCCGCCAGACACGTTTACGAAATGTTTTATCTTTGCGTAATTTCGATTCTGCTGCTCGAATGGGCTTTGCGAAGTATCAGAAAACGAATGGTTGTTTAATTTTCTTTGATTTTCTTTGCCGATATAAATTGACTGAATAATCGGCGCGTTGGCAAAACCTGATGAACCCGTTAAAATTTACATCTATGCAACCCGAACACCAATCAATATCCAAACTCGAACTCTTGCGTGAAAAGTCACTTTTAGCGGAAGAAGGCGGCGGCAAAGCGCGGCTCGCCAAGCAGAAGGCTTCCGGCAAATTAACCGCGCGTGAACGCCTCGCCTTTCTTCTGGACGAAAATTCTTTTGAAGAATTCGATAAATTCGTCGTTCACCGCTCGAACGATTTCGGATTGGAAAAGCAAAAATATCCGGGCGACGGTGTGATTACCGGACACGGTTTGATTGACGGGCGCGAAGTTTTTGTTTTCGCCCAGGATTTTACGGTTTTCGGCGGTTCGCTTTCGGAAACGCACGCGCAGAAAATTTGTAAAGTGATGGATTTAGCGATGAAAACCGGTGCGCCGGTGATCGGTCTGAATGATTCCGGCGGAGCGCGGATTCAGGAAGGCGTGGTTAGTTTAGCCGGTTACGCGGACATTTTTTTGCGGAACACTCTGGCGAGCGGCGTGGTTCCGCAGATCAGTTGTATTTTGGGTCCGTGCGCGGGCGGCGCGGTTTATTCGCCCGCGATTACCGATTTTAATGTGATGGTCAAAGACACTTCTTATATGTTCATCACCGGACCGGACGTAATCAAAACCGTCACGCACGAGGAAGTCACCAAAGAAGAACTCGGCGGAGCGATGACGCATAATCAAAAAAGCGGAGTCGCTCATTTTGCCGCTGATTCGGACGAACATTGTCTGCGTTTGACCAGAGAATTGTTCTCGTTTATGCCGTCGAACAATATGGAAAATCCGCCGTTCGTGCCGACGAACGATCCAAGTAATCGCGCCGATGAAAAACTAAACTCCATCGTTCCCGAAAAATCTACCACGCCTTATGACATCCGCGACATCATTCACAACGTCGTGGACGAGCATTATTTTTTTGAGGTGCAGGAACTTTATGCGCCGAACATCGTCATCGGGTTTGCCCGCTTGGGCGGATTTTCGGTCGGCATCGTCGCCAATCAACCGGCGTTTCTGGCTGGCGTTTTAGATATTGACGCATCGGTCAAAGC
>JAJAZE010000317.1 GCA_026785925.1 Pyrinomonadaceae bacterium | reverse complement strand
GAGCGGCAAGACACGCATAATGACTTCGGCTAAAACGTGCGGAGCAAGTCCAAACAAAGACTTGATTCGGTTTTCAGGAAACATTTTCAGGTTATCAAATTTCATAACCCGAATAAATTTTCAATGAACCTGATTTTCTACAAAACTTTATCGGAACATCTAATTACGTTTTATCAAATCTATGAGCAAAGATTTAACCTCGCTGCTTTCGGAAACGATTTTTATTCCTCTATCCGTTCGAGAATTGGCGACGGCAGATTTGCCCGTGTCGGTTCGATTGTGGAATGTTCTTCAGAAACTCGGCTATCGCACATTGGGCGATTTACACGGAGAATTCTACGAGGAAATTTATCTTGCTAAAAATTGCGGACGCGGAACAATACTCGAATTAAAAGATTTTATCGTTGACTATCTATCAGACGATGATTCTCAAGAATTAGCAGGTTTTGAAGAAACGAAAAAGTCGGCGGAAACAAAAAAACTACTAGCGGAAACGCTTTACGTTCCGCAAGAAGTCAGAGGCTTACCGCTCGCCGCCTTCCCGATGCCGACGCGATTAGCCAATGTTCTAGGCGATTTAGACTTTCGTCTTGTCGGCGATTTGCATGGTTTCTCCGTGAACAATCTGAAAGGCGTTCGCAACTGCGGTTCGCACACCGTTTCTGATTTGAAAACCTTCATTGAGAAAGTCCAGCAAGGCGAGTTCAAGATTGAATCCTCCGCGCCGCAAATTGCTTTAACGCCGCAGGAATTAAATTTGGCGCAGTTCGTCAAATTTATTGACGGGTTTTTGAACGAATTGCCGCCGCGAGACAAAGATATTTTAGGCTTGCGATTTGGCGCGACTGGAGAAGAACCTTTAACGCTTGAAGAAGTCGGCGGGAAATACGGCGTAACAAGAGAGCGGATTAGACAAATACAAAGCGAAAATTTAAAACGATTGAAACTTCGTCTCGGGCGAGCGGGCGAAAAACTATTTGAGCAAGTCAGCCGTGATTGTCTTGCCGTCGTTTGTCCGCTAACACCTCAATTGTTAATTCATTGGACGCAAAAAGATTTAATGGACTTTAGTTTTTCGCCTTCATTCTACGTCAGACTGCTGGCTGAACTCGCACCCGAAATTCCGATTCTTGTCGAAGGTCAAATTATTCAGGGACATCCGCAAACTGAGCTCGCTTCCAAAATTTGCCTAACGGTAAAAAGCATTTTAAGTCGGCGTTACGAAGTTGTTCCGCTTAAAGAAATGTTCGAGCAGTTGAAAAATTCGATTAACGATTTGAAGGAAAAAGAATTTTTAGACGCGCTCGAAGTTAGCAACTATCTCGCTTTGACTTTCGACGCACCGGATAAGCCCGCAGTAAAACTGACCGCGAAACGCAAAGCCCGCCAAATAGCCTTTCAAATTCTATCCGCGTCCGAGCGTCCGCTCACGCCTGAAGAAGTTATCGAAAGAGCCAAAGAATTATTCGGTGCGGACGCGGTTACTTTTTCGCCTTTTACCCTAATGAATACCGCTTTATACGACAAGGATTATTATCTTTTGGATAGAAGAGCCATCGGTTTGCGAAAGCATTTTCGGCTGCCGCCTGAAAGGTGGAACGAAATGCGAAACGATTTTTATAATTTGCTGAAAGAGCGTAAACGTCCTTTTTCAACGACCGACGTTATCGCCAATAAAATTTTCAGTTGGGCGGAAGAAACAAATGCCAGCGAAGCGGCGCAGATTTTGCGCGAAGACGAGCGATTTACAGATTTGCGCCGTTTCCATTTTGCGCTCGCCGAATGGCAGATGGAAGAGCGAGGTTATTTGCGCGATTTGGTCGTTCGGGTTTTGGAGAAAGCTGCTCATCCTTTGATGGCGACCGAACTACTTGAACGAATGCAAGAATTTCGCTCGCTTGCGGCGACTTCGCTGCCGACGATTTTAAGTCAAACCGAAGAATTGAAAAATTTCGGCTGCGGTTTTTACGGACTGAAAATTTGGGGAAACGAAGCACGAGAATTTTTACTTTTGAGCCGCGAATATGTCAATCGCGCCGTTTCTCGTTCCGCGCCGCCTTTGACATTCGGCGATTTGTGTCGGAAATTGGAAATCGTCGAAACCGGAATTTTAGCCGACAAACTTTGGCGAACCTTGCGGGCGTTGTCGAAACTGCGCTTCAAATCGGATAATCAATCGCCTGACACGACGATTGTTCATACAAATTGGCGATTCGAGCGAGCGATTCAGAAGGTTTTGGCGCAAGCCGAATGTCCGTTGTCGGCTTACGAAATCCAATGGGAATTGGGCAGAATTTTCGGCGCGACATTTAACGAAAAAAAATTGGATGCGATAAAAAACTGTCTGCAAAACGAAGACTTATTCGTTCGCAATCCGCAAGGCGCGTTTTTATTGAATGAGCAGATTGACCAAGACGACCTTGACGCAGACTCGTTACGAGAAGCATGTTTTGAAATTTTGAAGGAAGAAAACGCAGTATTAAGCGCGGATAATTTGCTTGAAAAATTGGAAGCCGAAGATTTTGCGAACGAAAAATTTTCGGCGGAAATGCTGGCGGTGCTGTTGCGCGGCGACGCGAACTTTGAAGAAATTGGAATGAATTTATTTAGAGCGGCAAAATGATAGCTTTAACCAAATGGCAAAAAATTCTGGCAACGATGTTTGACCTTTGCAGCGGTCAGGCAAAGCCTTTGCAATACGAAGACATCGTGGTTGAAGCGTTCAAAAAATACTCGGAAGATTTTCAGTTGCGCGGCTATCCGCAATATCCCGATTCGAGCGACGCGCACAAACAACTCTACGAGATGAAGAAAAAGGGTTTGCTTCGCACTGCGAACAAAACTTTTGAGCTAACGGAACGCGGATTGGAAGTCGCCAAGCAAATGTTTCACGATTCGTCTGCTGTGAACAAAGACCGTTTGACTAAACAAGAAGAATCCGAAATCTCAAGGATTTTAGCTTCCGCCGCCTTTCGTTTTTTCCAAGCCGAACAAGGTGATTCGATTCTCGATACGGATTTTTACGATTATTTAGGCGTAACAGTGCGAACAAGTCGCGGCGATTTTCAAGGACGTTTGAGCAATGTCAAACACGCCATTCAAGCTCACGCCGAAAAAAGAAATGATATAACTTCATTAGCTTTGAAAAATTTGCACGACTTTTTGGTTGAGCAATTTAAGGAAGAAATCGAATACAGGAGATAATTTTTAATGCCCATCAAGCCGCAACGATTTGTTATTGACGAAGCCGTCTTAGATTTATTAGGAAATGAATTTAAATTCGACCACGCCAAAGGTTTAGCCGAATGGCTGAAAAACTCGCGGGACGCATATTTGCGGAACGGTGTTCCCGACCCGCAGCAATTCGTCTTTATTCGTCTTGTCGAAGTCGGGGGCGAACGCTTGAAGCGAATCGAATGTATTGATTTTGTGGGAATGACTAAAGCGCATATTGACGATTCGTTTAAGCGTTTTTTCGACCCGCAAGCGGCGAGAAGAGGCGCGTGAATAGCGCAAGTTAAAACGCTCGGCGGACACGGCAATGGCGGTAAGTTTTATATGCGGCAAATGTTCAAAACGTCGGAAATCATCACTTACCGCGACGGCAAGTTGAACATTTTCGGATTCGACGCGAACAAAAAATATGGATACGAGGAAAACTTTGAAGATAAAACAATGTCGCTTTCGGAAGCGATGAAAAATGCGGGTATTGACAAAATCGAGTTGCCGGAAAGCGTAAAGACACAACTCGAACAAGCCGAAACGGGTTTCATTGTTATTTGCGGCGAAAATCCGCAACGAGTGAAAAATACAACGAACCGTAAAAGCCTGATTGAAAAATTCGCCCTTCACCCGCAAGCGCGACGTTGGATAGCGAGAATGCCGATGATGCTTCTATTCGACGACGAAACTCATCCTTTTTCTTTACCCGCGCAGAAAATCACGCCCAAAGAAGGATTTGAGAAAATTGAAATTCTACAAGTTCCCGATTTTTTGGAATGGGAAGGGAAGGCGGTCAACTTTACCGACAAAAATTATTCTTGGGCTGGCAAACTCACACTGAAAACGTCTAATGATCCTTTGCGCGGAAAACTCGACGTTCTCAACACGATTGATTTCATCGGCGAAGTCGGCGTAATCGGCAGCTATCGAATTCACGAACTCGGACAATCGCGCTTTTCCGGTCAAACTGATTTTATTTACGGCGAATGCGAATGTCCGATTTTGGAAGACCCTGAAATGGATTCGGTTAAAAACGACCGTGAAAAATTGATTTCAAACGAACGGAGCGACGCGCTTATCGCGTGGGTTCGAGAGCAAGTCGAAGCCTTAGCCGAGAAGATGGAACTCAAAAACACGCGGGAGAAAAAGCAGCAAGACCTGAAAAACACTTCGATTTTCAACGATATGTTGAACGATTGGAAAAATTGATTTATGAATCAGGTTTGGAAAGAAGTTTTTATGGGCAAAGGTCCGGCGGGCGGCGACGGTTTTGACTTTGGAAGCGGAGGCGGAAGCGGCGTAGGCGGCGGAAATGGTGGAAACGGCGGCGGTGGAAACGAAAATCCGGGCGGCGAAGGACAAGAAGGCGGCGACGAGAAAAAGAAAAGACCGCGCTTTCCGCAAGTTTTAGTTTCCGGCACAGATTCCGACCCGCTCGACCCTTTGACGACTGGTCCATTTCATTGCGACCCGCGCCAACCGGCGATTTATCAGAGAACCAAAGATGTTGAAGCAGGCATTTATTGGATTAATACTTCGCGTCGGCTTGCCGACAAAATTTTGGGCGAATATGGAGCGGACTCGACCCGTTGGCGCGAATATATGTTTCAACGCTACATTGACATTATGATTCGGGAAGGAATTTTTCAGATGGAGAAAACCGAAACGAGTTTAACGCCCGATAACGTCACCCGAAAGATTGACGATTTAACGACTCGAATTCACGACCAAGCTGCCGCCGATTTGAACGATTTTTTGTTTGAGGAACAATTTAGTCTCTAATGGAAGACAAAAAGCAATTATCATTTGTTGACTTATTCGCCGGCGTAGGCGGCTTTTCGCAGGGCTTTTTGCGCGTTAATGACAAGGCTTTGCCGTTTGCCTTTACGCCGAAACTGTTGGTTGACACCGACGAAACGGCAGGAAGCACATTTAAGAAAAATTTTCCATACATTCCTTTTTGGGTGCAGGATTTATACAAGGTCAAAGGCGAACAAATTCTCGGTTTAACGAAAATGAAACGCGGCGAGTTAGATTTTTTAATCGGCGGTCCGCCGTGTCAGGGATTTTCTACTAATGGCAAGCGTTGGCTTGAGGACAATCGCAACCAATTGATGCGGCATTTTGTTAAAATAGCTCAACAAATTCAGCCGAAATGTATCATTATTGAAAACGTGCCGACCGCGCTTACGGCTTGGAAAAAAATTTTTGACGACGAAATTCAGGAAGCGTTCTCTGGTTACACGGTTGACACAACGGTTTTGAACGCCTCCGCGTTTGGCGTTCCGCAAATTCGCAAACGCGCTTTTATCGTCGCTTTTCGTCAGGATTTAGGCGTTTCAAAATTTGATTTTCCGAAAGGCGAGTATGACGCGATTGAAGCGGCAGCCAATTTGCATAACGAAATTAATTCGGATTTGCATTTTGTTTCCGTTGAAGAGGCAATTGGCGATTTGCCGCCGCTCAAAGCGGGAAAGGTTCTTGGAGGCGACAAAACTTTTTACCGCAACACGCCGCCGCCAACCAGCGACTATCAGAAGGCGAGACGTGCCGATTCGCTTCGCATTTCAAACCATTCGGCACGGGCGCACTCAGAAAAATTCCTCAAGAAAATTTCGATTATCAAACCGGGCGAAGGCAATTCGCAATTATCAGACGAAGAGCGTTTTTCAGATAATTATTTCAGCCAAGCCTACGCCCGACTTCACGCGCAAGGTATTGGTTTTACAGTAACAGCGCATTTTCGCAATCCCGGTTCTGGACGCTTTACGCATTATCAAGACAATCGCTCTATTACGGTGCGCGAAGCGGCTCGACTACAATCATTCGATGATAAATTCTGTTTCCACGCAACGGAAGCAGACCAAGAACGCCACGTCGGAAACGCTGTTCCGCCTCTGTTGGCGGAAGCATTAGCGAAGCATTTCGGAAAAGTTATTTCTTCGTTATAGTTGCTCAAAAGTTGCTCAAAATCATAAATCTTTAATTTTAACTATTTTATTTCCTTCGACAACACGCCCAATCTCAAAACATTCGCTCAAATTATTTTTCAAAAACTCTTTATTCGCTTCTGTGCAGACGACGACCATTCCGATTCCCATATTGAAGGCACGAAACATTTCGTTCGTTTCGACATTGCCGAGCGTCTGCATCAAACCGAAAACGGGAAGTTCCGTCCAAGTGCCGCGCTCGATTTCGACCGCGACGTTTTCGGGCAGAATGCGCGGAATGTTTTCCAGAAGCCCGCCGCCGGTGATGTGTGCCAAACCTTTGATTTTTCCCGAATCAAGCAGATTTTCCAAAGGTTTCAAAAAACTCGTATGCGTTTTAAGTAAAGCGTTTCCAACCGTTTCGCCCAGTTCTTCGAGATACGAGTCAACCTGAAAGCCGCCGATTTCAAAAAATAATTTTCGCGCCAGCGAATAACCGTTCGTTTGCAAGCCGTTTGACGGCAAACCGAGAACAAGGTCGCCCGCCGCGATGTTTTTGCCGTCAATGACTTTTGATTTGTCAACCACGCCGACGATAAATCCGGCTAAATCATATTCGCCGTCTTGGTAAAATCCGGGCATTTCCGCTGTTTCGCCGCCGAGCAGAACGCATTTGTTTTCCCGGCACGCAATCGAAATTCCTTCGACGACCGAAGCCGTCACATCGGGGAGAAGTTTGCCGGTCGCAAAATAATCGAGGAAAAATAAAGGTTTTGCGCCCTGCACGAGAATGTCGTTGACGCAGTGATTGACCAAATCCTGCCCGATAGTGTGGTGAATTCCGGTTTCAAACGCAATTTTCAGTTTAGTGCCAACGCCGTCCGCCGAGGCGACGAGAATCGGCTCACGCATTTCGGGAAACATTGCCGAGAACATTCCGCCGAAGCTGCCGATTTCCGTTAAAGTTCTTTCATTAAAGGTTGATTTGGCGTAGGTTTTAATTTTCGTCAACGCTAAATTGGCATTGTTAATAGAAACGCCCGCGTCTGAATATGAAATTGAATCGCTCATAAAGAGGCGATTATAGCGTTTCTTTTTCAAAACTTCATTGACTCGCATCGTGTTTAGCGTATAGCATTTTTTCAGGAGAAAATTATGAGTTTTACATTGATTGATTTAGGTTCGGAAAAATACGAGTTTCGCGCCAACGTCTGGAATTGGAAACCGACGCTGGAAATTATCAAAAGTTTTGACATTATTGACGAGGGCAAATTGCGGCAAATGAATTACACCGCCACCGGAGCGCAGTTTTCGCTCGAAGAGGCGCATTCAATCGGCGAGAAAATCCGCGACGAAATCCTGCCGAGGCTGGAGCCGAACAAGCGAATTTTCGCTGATTTGAGCATCACCGATACGCCCGACGACGGAACTTTGTATAAAGACGGCGACGAACAATGGAAAAATTACAGCACCAGTCACGATTTGCTAAAGGATTTTTCGGAATTTTGTCTTAAATCAAAAGGCTTTCAAGTTTTTTAGAAATCTGAGCCGGAAATAATCTAACTCTTTAATTTTAAAATGGATTTTTTTCAGATTTTAACGGAGTTTTTCAAAAATCTATGGGTGCAGGTCGCACTCTTGATAGTTTTCGCCACGGTTCACGGCTATGTCGGTGCTTGGCTCGCCGTGCGAATGCTTTTTCGTCCGCGCCATCCGGTGAAGTTTTTGGGTTTAACCGTCTTTCCACAGGGAATGATTCCGCGCCACCGTGACCGTTTGGCAAGTGCCATCGGCAAAGCCGTCGGCGAGGAACTCGTTTCACAGGAGACGATTGTCGAAGAGCTTTTCGGAAAGGAATTTTTACGAAAGAAAATTCAGAGCGTCGTTGATTCATACACCGCCGATTTGACTTCGCAAAATTATCCGTCGCTCATCGAAACCTTACCGACCAACTTCCGCGAGCCGGTTTTAGAGGCGATTGCGTCATTACAGTATAAAATCATCGAACACATTCAAATCGTCTTGAAAAGCGAGGAAACCGTCGGGTCAATCAGCGGTTTTGTGACGCGCCGCGTGGACGAGTTCCTATCGAAGCGAGTTTCCGAAATAGTTGACGAAGAGCAATTTAATAAAATCCTGAGTTTTATCGAAAAACGCGCCCGCAACGTCGTCAAACAACCGATTTTGGAACGGAAAATTAAAGACTTTATCAACAAGCGCGTCAATGACTTAGCCGACACGAATATGACTCTGGGCGAAATGTTCACGCCCGACACGATTGAACTGCTCAAAGAAAAATCGAACGAGCAAATCGAGCCGATCATTCACCAGTTGGCAGCCATCGCCACGTCCGAGCGAACACGCAATCAAATCGGCGCACTGATTAAAAGGGAAGTTCACGATTACTATGAAAATTTGGCTTTCTTCAAAAAAATCTTCGTTTCCAGAGAAAATTTGATCTCCGAAGTTGACGATTTGGTCAATGAATCGCTGCCGAAACGAATTGAAGAAACTCTGCGCGGCGATTTTTTCGCGCAGGAAGCTAAAAATTTTCTCGACTCGGCGATTGATAACGCGGCGGCGCGTCCTTTGCCCGAAGTTCTCGGAAAGATCGCGCCAGAACAACTCGAAAGATTAAAAGGGCAAATTACGAGAGGCGTGCTTTCGGTCGTGCAGGGCGAAGAGATGCAAAACTCGATTTCCGCTTATTTGACCGACACTCTGCACAAAATTCGCCCGCACAGCATAGACGCGATTCTACAAACCATCCATCCCGAATCCGAAGAAAAACTCAAAAAACTGTTGGCAAACGGCTTGTTGAGCATTTTGCAGCAGGACGAAACCTTCACCATTATCAATCGCGTTTTGACTAAACAAATTGACCGGCTTTTGTCCGCGCCAATCGGCAAAATATCCGATCATATTTCGCAGGAACAGATAGAAAATGCCAGTACCAAAATTACGGAGACGATTATTGCAGCCGCCAGGGAAAAATTGCCGACAATAATTAAGGAATTTGACATCGGCAGCGTCGTGCGCGAGAAAATTAATCAATACCCGGTCGAAAAACTCGAATCGCTCGTGATGTCCATCGCCAAAGAGCATTTGCGAACCATCGAGCTTTTCGGCGCGTTGTTCGGCTTTATTATCGGAGTCGTGCAGGCGTTTCTTTCATATTGGGCTTTCGCAAAATAGAAAACGGCGGTCGGCAGGCACAACGGAAACGCGATTCATTACGAAAAATTTCTCCGATAAAGAATTCCTTAAACGCTCAGGAAGTTTCTCAGCCAAATCAACTCAACTCTATCAAAAACGTCTGTTGCAAAACTTGAAACTTCGCCGGAAAAGTTTTCGTTCCGTCCAGTTGAGAATCTTTGAGGAGAAAAACAATGAAAAAAATAGGTTTAATAATTTCTGTGTCCGCTTTATCAATCGGATTGGCTTTTTCGACCAATTGCAGTTTCAGTAAATTTAGCAGCTTCAGCGGCGTTCAAGGTTCGGGAACTTCAAAAACCGAAACGAGAAATGTTTCAGGCTTTACGAAAATTGAGGTCGGCGGCGCGGTCAATATCGTGGTTTCGGCGCAGAGTGATTTCAGCGTTACAGTGCAAGCCGACGATAATTTGCTGGCAAACATTAAAACGGAAATCAGCGGCGACACTCTGAAAATTTACAGCGAAGATAGTATTTCACCTAAAACGCCGATCAACGTCAAAATTTCAATGCCTGCGCTCGAAAGCGTGGACATCTCCGGCGCATCGAGCGGCGTTATCGCCGATGTCAAAGCCGATTCGCTCGAACTGAAAGCGAGCGGTGCGTCAAAGATTAAAATTACCGGTGAAGCGAAAAACCTGGAAGCGGATGCGAGCGGTGCCAGCACGATTGACGCGGAAGGTTTAACGGCGGCAGATGCCGACATTGAAGCCAGCGGCGCGAGCAAAGCGACGGTTTCGGCGACCGATAACTTAAAAGTCGAGGCGAGCGGCGCAAGCAAAATTTCTTACGTCGGCGAACCGAAAAACATCAAACAAAATTCTTCAGGAGCAAGTTCGGTAACGAAAAAGTAATTAATCGCAAGAAAGCGTGAGAACCGCCGAGTTTTACTGTTTGATTATAAACCTTCAGCGGTTCTCACGCTTTTCGTAAATTAATTTAAGTTTCGACGGCCTTCGTCTGAATTCCCAAAAAATTATTTTCCGCGTCCAGACCGACGACATAAATGTCTAATTGAATTTTGCCGATCTTAAAAACTCTCAAATCTCTTAAATTCTTTTCCAACAACTCTTTCAAAAAAACAAACTTTTTCACTGTTTCCTTTTCTTCGTCGCCGAACCAATCCTGAATTTCCGTCAAACGTGCAAAAAATTCGGTGAAACTTGCTTCCGCGACCAGCGCATCAGCAGCATTTCCAGTTTGGCTCAGAAGCAAATCTTTGCTGATATTTTCGGCTTGCTTGCCGATGAAAAGCAGAATTTCCGCGTCCGTTTCACTGATATAAATCAAACCTGCGGCAGCTTGTTTAATTTGCTCCGACAAATCATCTTTTCGCAAATCCTTAGTCTTCTCGGTTGAATTATTATCTTTCGATTTTTCCAATGTTTTTTCCTTCAATTTATTTTGTTTTTTTCTTTTCGGCATACAGTAAATTTGTTCGGAAAATAATTTAGTCATCAGTCTAACACAATCAAAAATCCTGCCAAGTTGCTGTCAAAATAAGTGTTTATGACAGCCGAAAAACATTTTCTCAGACCTGTGGATTTCTCCTTGCAATTCAGGTTTTTTAATGTTAGTCTGTGAGCCGTTTCAAATAAATAACTACTTGTAAATTATTGAAAACATTGTAGTTAAAGTTTTAGATTAGAATTTAAGCACCTTTCCACAAGGCTGTGGAAAAGCCTGTGGAAAAAAGTTTTAATGGGGTGAAAAGTAGCCGAATTATAAAGGTTTATGGAAATAGACCGGACAATTTTTTAAGACGCTTAAAAACTCTTGCAAAATAGAAATCGCTTAAAAGTTTTTCTAAAGATTTAACAAAAAACGGGGAAAAAGATTATGGAATTTACGGCAGAAAAAAGAGCGGACGAGAAAAACGTGTGGAGCAATATTCTCCATTCGGTGGAAAAACGCCTTAACAAACAAATTTTTGATACTTGGTTTCGTCCAATTCAATTTGAGAGATGTGACGAACAGGATAAAATTCTCCGCCTGCGTGCCAGCCAAGTAAACAAAGATTGGATCAGCAGTTACTATTCGGAAGTTATCACGCAGACTTTGAAAGAACTTAATCTGCCTAATTACAGTTTGGATTGGGAAATCGTCGCTTCGGAAATAAACGAGGATGAATTTGAAGATGATGATGGTGAATTTTTCTTTGAGAAGCAGAGCAAAAATTTCACGCCGCCGTCAGGCAACGGCTTTAAATTTACCGAACACTCCAAACCGGAAACACACGTCAAAAGCGTTTCGACCAATTTTGTTGATATTGAGCCGATTGAAAATTCGCTCAACGCGAAATATACGTTTGAAAAATTTGTCGTCGGTTCGTGCAATCAATTCGCCCACGCCGCCGCCTTAGCAGTCGCCGAATCGCCGGGCAAAACTTATAATCCGATGTATATTTACGGCGGTGTCGGACTTGGCAAAACTCATCTGATGCACGCTGCCGGACACGCCATTAAGGAAAGAAACAGACATTTGCGCGTTGCCTACATTACCGCTGAAAAGTTTATGAACGAACTAATCAATGCGATTCGTTACGATAAAACGCAGACCTTCCGCGATAAATATCGTTCTATTGACGTACTCTTAATGGACGACGTGCAGTTTATGGCTGGCAAAGAGCGCACACAGGAAGAATTTTTCCATACATTTAACGCGCTGCACAATGACCAGAAGCAAATCGTTATCACTTCCGACTGTCCGCCGCGCGAAATTCCAACTCTGGAGGAAAGACTGCATTCGAGATTTGAATGGGGCTTGATTGCCGACATCGAGCCGCCTGATTTGGAGACGAAAGTGGCGATTCTCAAACGTAAAGCTGATATGGACGGCGTTCATCTGCCGGATGAAATCGCTTTTTTTATTGCCGGTAAAGTAAAAAGTAATATTCGTGAATTAGAAGGTTCGCTCGTTCGTTTGGTAGCAATTTCATCGCTGCGCGGTTTGCCGATTTCAAAAATGCTCGCCCAGGACGCGCTGAAAAATTTGATTGACAGCGAACAACCCGAAGGTTTGACGATGGATCGAATCGCCAGAACCGTTGCTTCACATTATAAATTGTCGCTTGAGGAGTTAAAGTCGAAGAATAATTCAAGACAAATCGCTGTTCCGCGCCAAGTGGCGATGTATTTATGTAAACGATTGACAAAACACAGTTTCCCGGAGATCGGGCGCGAATATGGTGGAAAGCATCACACGACCGTGATGCACTCGGTCGAGAAGATTGACACGGTAATTAAAGACGACAGAAATTTCCACAGGGTTGTGAGTGAACTTATAGATAGTCTTTGCAGTTAGTTAGATAGCATCTTGATAAAAAATATGGTGGAAGTTTTCCACAGGAATCTGAGACGCTTAGTTTAATTATCGTAAGTAATACAAATACTTAAACAAAGTTTTTCCACATTTCCACAGGTGAGCGTAATTCTGCCCTGTGGAAATGTGGAAAGGCTGCTCTTTTGTCAATTTTTTCCACAGGCAGACAACATTTCCACACGTTTTCCACAAGCACTGTGGAAATATAAGTTTAGTCGTTACATCAATTAAGGCGGTTTTCCACATTTCCACAGGCTCTACTACTACTACTAGATAAATATATAGTTTTTAAATTAGTTAGAAATAGTAAAAAGGGGCGCGTAAAAAACCGCTAATATCAAGTATGATTAAAGAAAATATGTTGGGAGTTAAAAATTAAGAAAATGGAATTTGTAATCAAACAGAGTGTTCTGAAAGATGAACTCGGATTTGTTCAAGGCATCGTCGAAAAGAAAAGCACGATTCCCGTGCTTTCAAATATATTGATCGAGTCGGTCGGCGAAAATACCATCCGCATTGTCGGGACGGACTTAGACGTTACGATTCGCTGCGAGGTCTCTGCCGACATTAAACAGGCTGGGGCGATGTGTGTCCAGGCTCGGAAGTTATTCGACATCGTGCGCCTCTTAGAAGGCGGCGACGTGCATTTCAAAAAAGAAGAAAATGATTGGGTGAAGCTCACCAGCGGCAAATCGAATTTTCGACTTGCCGGTGTCAGCCGCGACACTTTCCCCGAAGTTCCTTCATTCAAAAGTGCGCCGATGAAACTTTCCGCCGACATTTTTAATCATTTTATCCAGAACACGGCGTTTGCGATTACTAACGAGCAATCGCGTTTTACGCTTTCGGGCGCGAAATTTATGATTGACGGCGGCGTGGCGCGAATGGTCACGACCGATGGACATCGGCTCGCGTTTATCGAGAAGAAATTGGGCGACGGCGCGACGACCGAGACGATGGACGCTTTAATTCCGAAAAAGGCTTTGATGGAACTCGTCAAAATTTCGCGTGATGCCAAGGGCGATGTCAGTTTCGGCGAAGACGCGAATCACATCTATTTTGAAGTGAGCGGCAGACTGCTGATCACGCGCAAACTTTCCGGCACATTTCCGAATTACGAAATGGTGATTCCGAAAGATAATGATAAAACCGCGATTTTCGACGCTGAGGAAATGAAAACTGCTATTCGCCGCGTTAGTTTGATGGCGGACGAGCGGACGCGCTCGGTGCGAATGACGATCAGAACGAACGAAATCGAAATCGGCGCACAATCTTCCGAAGAAGGCGAAGCCAACGAGAAAGTCGCCGCCGATTACACGGGCGAAGAAGTATCGGTCGGATTTAATTCACAATACTTGCAGGAATTTCTCAATGTCGTCGGTGCGGGCGAATCGGAAGCGTCTGAAGCGGGCGAAAAAGAAACCAGCGGCGAAACCGTTCGCGTCAAAGAAGGCGGCAATCGTCTCCGCATCGCTTTTGAATTTAAAGACGGCAACGCGCAAACGCAAATGAATATTGCGGGCGATAAAACTTACGACTACAAATACATCGTGATGCCGTTGAGAATTTGAAATATATTGCGCGGTATCTGCAAAACAAAGAGGCAATCGGCTTTTCCGATTGCCTTTTTCAGTTTGGATGGAAACATTTTTACAGACTTACGATTGAAGAAAGAAATTGCGGTTCGGAATGATCGAAAACCGCGTCCAGTTCGCGTTCGACGCTGCCGTGACCGGCGGGAATTTGTTTGACGAGCGGCGCGAAATTTTTGAAATCGTAAAGTTCATTATCGAGCAGATGCGAACCGGTGACGTTCGTCAGAGCCGTCATAATTGACGAGCGAACGTGCGGAATCGTCCCGGCGAGTTCATTGATTAATTTTTTTACCTGCCCGCGTTTCAAGTTCGGCTGTGAGCCGCAGAGATTACACGGAATTATCGGGAAGTTCTTTTCGGCGGCGAATTTGACAATATCCGCTTCCTGACAATAAGCAAGCGGGCGAATGACCGTGTTGCGTCCGTCGTCGGAACGCAGAATCGGCGGCATCGCTTTTAGCTGTCCGACGTAAAATAAATTTAATAGAAAGGTCGCAATCACGTCGTCGGCGTGATGTCCGAGCGCGATTTTCGTGCAGCCTTCGGCAACCGCCATGTTATAAAGAATGCCGCGCCGCAGACGCGAACAGACCGAGCAAAATGTTTTGCCTTCGGGAACGAGCCGCTGCACGATTGAATAAGTATCTTCTTCGACAATTTTGTATCTGACACCGATTTCTTCGAGATATGCGGGCAAAATATGTTCGGGAAAATCCGGCTGTTTCTGGTCGAGATTGACGGCGAGAATCTCGAATTTGACCGGCGCACGTTTTTGCACGTCAAGCAGCAAATCGAGCATCGTATAGCTGTCTTTGCCGCCCGAAAGACAAACCATCACCTTATCGCCGTCTTCGATCATCGAAAAATCGCGGATGGCTTCGCCCATTTTTTTGAGCAGTTTCGTTTTCGTTTTACTTTCTACAAACAATTTCTTAAATCCTCTTTCTAATTTTTAATTAACAATGGCACGGGAAAAGCGAAATTTGCAACTTTACTGCAAATTTCCAGAAAATCCTGGACACGCCGCACCGAAATTATCTATCATTAAAATCTAACCTGAAAAATTCGTCCAAATTGTTCCGCGTTTCAAATCAAAGTTGATGAATTTTCTCGATGCCGGTTAGATGTGTAAAAAGTCGTTTATAACCGATAAAAATTCAGCGGAGGATTCAAAAAAATTATGATTAGAATGGGCAGAAGTTCTAAATTAGAACCGATCAATGACGCGCCGGTGCCGCCGCCGATCAATTCAAATTCGCTGTATCCGGTCGGGACAAATGTTCCCGCATCCAATCGCGTCGTGACCGAAAGCGAATCTATGGCGCGAGATATTAAAGAAGGTCGCTTGAGCGGTTTTATCGGCAGCGGCACGGTTTTAAACGGCGAAACCACTTTCCAGGCAATGCTTCGTATTGACGGTCATTTGACGGGCAGCGTTTCGTCGGAAACCGGAACGCTGATCGTCGGTTCGACCGGCAGAGTTGATGCGAATATTATGGTTGCGTCGGCGATGATTAACGGCACGGTCAACGGCGATATTACGGTCTCGGAAAAGCTGGAACTCGGACGCACGGCGCGAGTTGTCGGCAACATTCAAGCACCGGGACTCGTCATTGAAGACGGTGCGATTTTTGAAGGCAACTGCAATATGATCAGAGCCAAAGAGAGTCTGGAAAAACGATTTGCCGAAGCCAATGCTCCTAAAGTTACCAGCGAACTTACGCCGTTTGAAGCTGACGAAACGCTTTTGTATGTTGAAAAAGGCGATGAAGAAAGATTGAACGCGGCAAATTAGGCGGCGAAAAAAAGCCGTTGAAATAAATGTAAAGTCTTCCGGCTTGCCGATAAATATAAGTAAAACCACGTTGCGGGAAAATCTTGAGACGAAGATGCGAGCAGTGTAATTAAGTCGGTTCGACTTGCTTCGTCCGTTTTTTCGTATCAGCCGTCAATAAAATTTTGAAAGTTTTTGTTGTTGCCGGCGAATTATTCACCATTTTCGGTGATTTCAAGAAAAACTCCTCTTTGAAAATGTCCTCCATAATTTGCTGCCATAATAATGTAAAAGATTGTTTTATCTTTTTATACAAAATGCGCTATGATTGAGCCAGCGCGATTTTCACTCTTCCAAACGTGCCGCGCTTCAAAAAATTCTTTAATTCGACAATTTAATCGACGGAGAAAGTCTAATGTCCAATTTATTTTTTCAAGTCAAGAATCTTGTTTTGGTCACAGTTTTTTCGGTTTCATTACTGAGCGGCTGCACGGCAGAAGCCGCTAGGGAAAGAAAAGACGGCGAAAAAGTGAACGATAAATCAGAAGTCCCGACTGTAAATAATACGAAAAACGAATCGGCAAAACCGACGATTAAAATCGAACCGAACTCGCCTGCCGACAGCGTTCGCAGTTTTTACGGACATCTGCGCGAACGGAAATTTCGGGAAGCGATGTTTTTGACCAACCTGCGACCGGCGATAGAAGGTTTGACCGACGCGGAATTAAAGGAATTACAAGTTGATTTTGAGCCGCTCGCGGCGCAAGTGCCGACTGAGATTGAAATAAACGGCGAGATAACCACCAAGGAAAAGGCGACCGTGACCGCCAAATTACCTGACAATGAAACGGACGAATTGAAGTTGCAACAGATAAGTCTGCGGCGCGAAAACGGCGTTTGGATAATTTTGACGGTTGACGAAAAGGCGGAATCGGTCGTTAAAAAAGAAGGCAAAAATTACTTTTTCGCGCTGCGCGTCGAAACTCATCACAAAGAAGCCAAAGCGATGCTGGAGCGCGTCAACAAAGCGCAGATGGTTTATGCCGTCAAGAACGGCGGGCTTTTTACCGACGTGGGGGCGTTGGTTGAGCAAGGCTTTCTGCCGAAGGATGTTTTGACGGCGGAAACTACCGGCTACAATTATCAAGTTCAGCTTTCACCCGACAAGAAGAAATATACGGCGGCGGCAACACCGGCGGTCTACGGCAAAACCGGCAAACTGACTTACTGGTTTGAAGCGAGCGGCGATAAAACTTCGAGTTTGAAAAATAAAGATACCAAAGGTCAAGCGTTCAAACTATAAGTGAATTGTTGATCTTTAAAAATATTGTGTTTTGTTGAAAATAAGTTTATAAGTTATTAACACCCTGAGTAATTACCGAACTCAGACAAAATAAACCGAACAACCGAACCGGAATGATACGAGAATTGATTGCCAGATTTAATAAATCAATGGATGAACGTGTCGCTTCCGTGCGTCACAAACGGGAAGTTCCGATCAGATTATCGTTTGCTCCGAACGGTCAAACGGGAAAATTGGAGATGGCGGCGAAAATCGTCTTCGTGGCAGGTGAAACGACCGATCTGAGCAGTTCGGGAATCGCTTTTATCGTCGCGTCAATTCGCGTCAAAGAAAACTATCTGGTCGGCGAAAATCGTATATTGAACGCCGAACTCGATTTGCCGAACGGAAAAGTTTCGATGAAAATCGTCGGGCAAAGATACGAACAAGTCGGCGAACACATTTCGACGGCGCGTTATCTGGTCGGCGCGAGTATCAAAGAAATGACGGCGGAAAATCGTGCAGCCTACGACCACTTTCTACGTTCCAGTGATAATAAAATCAATCCGAATCGTCTGACATTCGGCACTGAAGACGGCAAATATCTCTGATTTCGTATTTGCCGCCGGAGATTTTACGGCAATCTACAATTCTCAAACTTGCGAAAGCGTGAAGAGTAAAATTTCTTCACGCTTTTTTCTTTGTTTGATTCGTGATTTAATTTTTCTGATGAAAGAAAAAGTTCGCATCGGAATAATCGGAACCGGATTTGCCAAAACGGTGCAGATTCCGGCGTTTCAGAAAATTGCAGGCGCGGAAGTCGTGTCGGTGGCGAGCGCACATTCGGCAAATGCCGAACGAGTCGCGCGAGATTTTAATATCGCGCATTACACCGGCGACTGGCGCGAAACGATAAAAAGAGAAGACGTTGATTTAATCTGTATCACTACGCCGCCGGTTTTTCACAAGGAAATGACGCTGTTCGCGTTCGGATGCGGCAAACACGTTCTGTGCGAAAAACCGATGGCGATGAACGCCGCCGAAGCGCGGGAGATGCTGGAAAAATCGGCAGAAAAAAATGTTTTGGCATTGATTGATCACGAACTCCGATTTTTGAACGGCAGACAAAAAGCGCGTCAATTGATTCAAAACGGCGAGATCGGAAAAATTCGTCACGCCAAATACAATTTTCGCGCTCCGCATCGCGGTTCGCCCGATGCGCCTTGGAATTGGTGGAGCGATATTGAGTCGGGCGGCGGCGCGTTAGGTGCCATCGGCTCACACGTTTTTGATTCGCTGCGCTGGTTCACGGGCGCGGAAATATCGAGCGTTTTCTGCCAGATGCAAACGCACGTCAAAGAAAGACGCGATGAAAAATCAGGCGCGATGCGACCCGTGACGACCGACGACGAAAATAATTTAATTCTCAGATTTGCCGACGGCACTTTCACCGAAGACGCGACGGCAAACATTTCGACTTCGATGGTCGAGTATCCGGCATATCAAAACCGCGTCGAGTTTTTCGGAACGAGAGGCGCGATTCGAGTTGAATTCAACGGCGAAATTTTCATCGGCAAAGCCGGCGAAGAAAGTTGGCGCAAAGTCGAGATTGATTTGAACGAAGGTGTCGAAGGTGCGCGAAATACCGGCTGGAACAACGGCTTTTTGGCGTTGGCGGCGGAAATTGTCAAATCGTTAAAAGAAAATAAAATTGAAGTTAAAGACGCGGCGACGTTCGCCGACGGTTACCAAGTTCAACTGTTGATGGACGCGGCGCGTCAGTCGAACGCGACGGACGCAATCGTAAAATTATAAAATGAATCAATCAAAAACAGCGATTTTAGTTCTCGAAGATGGACGAGTTTTTCGCGGAAAATCGTTCGGCGCGGACGGCGAATCGTTCGGCGAGATGGTTTTTAATACGTCAATGTCGGGCTATCAGGAAATTCTGACCGATCCGAGCTACGCCGGGCAAATCGTTTGTATGACCTATCCGCTGATCGGAAACTATGGCGTGAACGAGGAAGATGTCGAGTCGAGCAGACCTTGGGTGGAAGGCTTCGTTGTTCGTGAAGCCAGCCGCGTCGCGTCAAATTGGCGTTCGACTGAAACGCTCGATTCGTATTTAAAACGTCATAAAATCGTCGGCATCGAGAAGATTGACACGCGGGCTTTAGTTCGCCACATCCGCGACAAGGGCGCGATGCGAGCCGTTATTTCTTCAATTGACACCGATGAAAAAAGCCTGCTCGAAAAAGTTTTGGATTCGCCGGAAATGAAAAACCGCGAACTCGCCAGCGCGGTGACGACCGGCAAATCTTTTGAATTCGGTGACAACGGCGACGAAAAATTTCACGTCGTTTGTTTCGATTTCGGTGTCAAAACCAATTCCCTGCGCGAATTTGCCAAACTGAATTGTCATTTAACGGTCGTTCCGGCGGAAACTTCCGCCGAAGAAGTTCTGGCTTTAAAACCTGACGGCATTTTTCTCTCAAACGGTCCGGGCGACCCGTCGGCGATGAGCAGAGTTATCGAAGAAATCAAGAAAATCGCGGAATCGAACGTGCCGCTGTTCGGCATTTGTCTCGGTCATCAGCTTATCGGACAGGCTTTCGGCGGCGAGACTTACAAATTGAAATTCGGACATCGCGGAGGAAACCAGCCAATTATGGATTTGACGACGCGCAAAGTCGAAATCACCGCGCATAATCACGGCTTTGCCGTTGACGAAAAATCTCTGCCCGCCGACCTTGAAATAACTCACGTCAACTTAAACGACAATACGGTTGCCGGTCTAAAACACAAATCTCTACCGGTTTTCTCCGTCCAATACCACCCCGAATCCGCGCCCGGTCCGCACGACTCGGAATATCTGTTCCGGCGATTCATCCAATTAATGGAAAAAGAGATTAAAAAGAAATTAATAAAATAACGTGAAAAAGCGCGGTTTATGAACGGACAATCATTTATGACAAAAATCCGCATAGACGCGAGCTTTTTTGTTGCAAAGCGTCTTCCGATTCGCTGAAATTTGCTATTTCCCGATTGATGCGTCGCGGCTATTTGAATGTTTGCCCTAAAATCGGCGATAATTACCCTTTTGCCTGATTTGGTTCGTTGTTCTTCGCGCTGGAGAGGGCTGTCATATTTTTAATTAAAAAATTTAACAGATAGGTGGTTTTTAATGGAATCAATAGTTCTTTATCTGATCCCGGCATTAGGGATTTTTGGGTTAGTTGTGATGTCAGTGCAATCCAGATGGGTCTACAAGCAACCTACCGGTGAAGCCAATATGGTTGAGCTGGCAGGCTATATTGCCGAAGGTGCGATGGCATTTTTAAAAGCTGAGTGGAAGGTTTTAACTTACTTTGCAATTGTTGCGGCGGTTCTTTTAGGTTGGTCTGGAACAATGGTGGAAACATCTTCTCCGGTGATTGCGGTCTCATTTATCATCGGTGCGGTTTTGAGTGCGACTGCCGGTTATATCGGAATGAATATCGCAACCAAAGCGAATGTGAGAACGACTCAGGCTGCTCGGACTGGTCTTAAAAGTGCGCTGAAAGTCGCTTTTACCGGCGGAACCGTGATGGGACTCGGAGTGACAGGACTCGCTGTTTTAGGTTTAAGTTCTTTGTTTATTATTTTTTATAATATTTATGTGGCGAATACTGCTCTGAATCCTAGTGGTTCCGTTAATGGATTCGCCATGGAAAAAGCGATTGAGGTTCTCGCCGGTTTCTCGTTAGGGGCGGAATCAATCGCTCTTTTTGCCAGAGTCGGTGGCGGCATTTACACCAAAGCCGCCGATGTCGGAGCGGATTTAGTCGGCAAAGTCGAAGCGGGAATTCCCGAAGACGACGTGAGAAATCCGGCGACGATTGCCGATAACGTCGGCGATAACGTCGGCGACGTTGCCGGAATGGGAGCCGATCTTTTTGGAAGTTATGTAGCGACAATTCTTGCGACAATGGTTTTAGGACGTGAGATTGTTGTTAGCGATAACTTCGGCGGACTTTCTCCGATGCTTCTGCCGATGCTGATTGCCGGACTCGGAATTATATTTTCGATTATCGGTTTTTCACTGGTGAGAATTTCCGATGACAATGGCAACGTGCAGCGAGCGTTGAATATCGGGAACTGGGTTTCGGTTATTATTACGGTTATCGCCTGTTACTTTATCGTGATGTGGATGCTTCCGACAAATATGACTCTCAGAGGCACTGACTTCACAAATACGGGCGTGTTTTTAGCAATTTTAGTCGGCTCGATTGTCGGCGCGCTGATGAGTATCGTCACCGAATTTTATACGGCGATGGGCAAACGTCCGGTTAATTCAATCGTTCAGCAATCGGATACGGGCGCGGCGACGAATATCATCGGCGGTCTTTCCGTCGGAATGGAATCAACTTTAATTCCGACGCTTGTTCTGGCAGCCGGAATTTATTCATCTCATTACTTCGCCGGTTTATACGGCGTGGCGATTGCCGCCGCCGGAATGATGGCGACGACGGCGATGCAGTTGGCGATTGACGCTTTTGGACCGATTGCCGATAACGCGGGCGGCATTGCCGAGATGAGCCGACTTCCCAAAGAAGTCCGACAAAGAACCGATATTTTAGATGCCGTCGGCAATACGACCGCCGCGACCGGCAAAGGTTTTGCTATCGCTTCAGCCGCGCTGACGGCTCTGGCATTATTTGCCGCCTACGTCGGTCTTGCGGGAATCAATTCGATTGATATTTACAAAGCGGATGTTCTTTCCGGTTTATTTGTCGGCGGAATGATTCCGTTTATCTTTTCTTCGCTGTGCATCGCCGCCGTCGGGCGGGCGGCAATGGCGATGGTCAAAGAAGTCAGACGGCAGTTCAAAGAAATTCCGGGAATTATGGAGTATACAGCGAAACCGGAATACGAAAAATGCGTCGCTATTTCGACGCAGGCATCGCTTCGAGAAATGATGCTTCCCGGCGCGATTGCTTTAATTACTCCGGTCGTCGTCGGATTTGCTTTCGGACCGGAAGTTCTCGGCGGGTTGTTGGCAGGCGTAACGGTTTCGGGCGTTTTAATGGGAATGTTCCAAAACAATGCCGGCGGAGCCTGGGACAACGCCAAAAAATCATTTGAAGCCGGCGTGATGATTAACGGGAAAATGGAATACAAAGGCAGCGAAGCGCATAAAGCGAGCGTCACGGGCGATACCGTCGGCGATCCGTTCAAAGATACTTCAGGTCCTTCGATGAATATTCTTATCAAACTGATGAGCATTGTCGCCTTGATTATAGCGCCGCATATTAATGTCAATAGAACTCCTCACAAAGCAGAGTTGTCTCCAACAGTTACAGTGGAACAAACAGTTAAAATTCCTGCTGATAAGAGGCTGTAAATGCGAAAAATTCGCCGAATCGGGCAAATTCAAAGACGAAAACGGCACAGTTCACTGCAAAAAATCCGAAGCGCACAAAGCGGCGGTGGGCGACCCATTCAGGTCTTATATAAGACGGAAGACAATTTACAGGGATAACAGGATAGACAGGGATAAATCATTTGAATTGGTTTCATCCTTATTCATCTTGTAATCCCTGTAAATTTTTGTTTTGTCGGTTTGGAATCTAAACTTAAATTGACGATTAAAGTTTCATTGTGTAATGAATGGCGGTGAGTTACAATTCCCAAACAATCTTTCAAAAATTAATCACAGGAGAAAATCGAAATATGAAATCTTTCGCGCCAAAGATGTTTGCTCTTTTGTCAATCGCACTGCTGTTTGCGTCGGTTCGAGCGCAGCAAGTCTGGACACCGGAAATGCAGGTGAAAACTAAAGTCGTCGGCTCGCCGCAAATTTCGCCGGACGGAAAGCGCGTCGTTTATACGGTGAACGATGCCGTGATGACCGCCGAAAAAAGCGAGTTCGTCGCGCAAATTTGGCTGGCGAACAGCGACGGCGGCAATAATTCACAAATCACTTTCGGCGACAAATCTTCGACCAATCCGAAGTGGTCGCCCGACGGCAGTGCGCTCGCGTTCACATCGAATCGCAAAGACAATCGCAACAATCTTTACGTTTTGCGTTTGAACGGCGGTGAAGCCGAACCGTTGACCGATTTAAAGGGCGGCATCGCCGACTTTGAATGGTCGCCGGATGGAAGTTCGATTGCTTATCTGATTTCCGATTTGAAAACCGACGAAGAGGAGAAAAACGACAAAGGCAGAAATGATTTCCGGTGGATTGACGAAAATCAAAAAATGTCGCGGCTTTACTTAATGCCGATGGCGAAGGATGCCAACGGCAAGCGCGAACCCAGAAAATTGACGACCGAAAATTACAACGTCAGCGGTTTCGACTGGTCGCCCGACGGTAAAACGATTGCCTTCAGCTTTGTTAAAACTTCCGGCGCGAACGATTGGACGACCTCCGACGTTTCGATGCTCGATGTGGAAAGCGGCAAAACGACGATTTTAGCCGCCGCGAAAGCCGCCGAAACCGCGCCGTTTTTCTCGCCCGACGGCAAATGGGTCGCCGTCGTCGCCAGCGACGATCCGCCGCGCTGGGCGCAAAGCAATTTCATCAACATCTATCCGGCGACGGGCGGCGCACCGAAAGTCTATGCCGCCACTTTCGACGGACAGCCGAATATCGCGGGCTGGTCGCCTGACGGCGGACGGATTTATTTCAGCGAAGCGAAAGGAACGGGAACGCGCATTTACGCGCTGGATGTCGCCGCCGATAAAATCGTCAATCTCAACGAAACCGACGAAGTTTTAGCCGCCGTTAGTCTCAACCGCGCGGGAACGATGATGGCTTTCGTCAAACAAAATTATCAAACCGCGCCGGAAGCGTTTGTGTCGAAAATTGACAAATTCGCGCCCGTGCAAATCAGTCGCGCCAACACGGACGCGCCGAAAATGCCGCTCGGCAAAACCGAAGTCATCCGCTGGAAATCCAAAGACGGACGCGAAATCGAAGGTCTGCTGACTTATCCGGTAAATTACCGGGCGGGAACGAAAGTCCCGCTGATTCTCAATGTTCACGGCGGACCGGCGGGCGTTTTTCAGCAAAATTATATCGCCGGACGCGGCAGTTATCCGATTGCCGCGTTCGCCTCGAAAGGCTACGCGATTCTGCGCCCGAATCCGCGTGGATCGAGCGGTTACGGAACGGAATTTCGCCGCGCCAATATCAAAGATTGGGGCGGGCGGGACTTTGAGGATTTGATGACCGGCGTTGATAAAACGATTGAAATGGGCGTGGCGGACGCGAATCGCTTGGGCGTGATGGGCTGGAGTTACGGCGGTTTTATGACTTCGTGGATTGTCACGCAGACCAAGCGGTTTAAAGCCGCGTCCGCCGGTGCGCCCGTAACGAATTTGATGAGTTTTAACGGCACGGCGGATATTCCCGCGTTCGTTCCCGATTATTTCGGCGGGCAGGCTTGGGAAAACCCGGAAATCTACGCCAAACATTCGGCGATGTTCAACATCAAAGGCGTGACCACGCCGACTTTGATTCAGCACGGCGAAGCCGACATCCGCGTGCCGATTTCGCAGGGCTACGAGTTTTATAACGCTTTGAAAGCGCAGAACGTGCCGACCCGAATGATCGTTTTTCCGCGTCAGCCGCACGGTTTGCAGGAGCCGAAAATGCAAATCGCCGCGATGCAGTCGAATCTCGATTGGTTTGAGAAATACCTCGGCAGTGACTCGGCGCAGAAATAATACGGAAGAAGGTTAGCGGCGAATGACACAAATCGAAAAATGAAATTTAATTCACGTTGATTCGTGTCATTCGCGGCTAGTTTTTTCTTCGCGGAAAAACCAAAATCGCGTCGCTAACTTTTCTTTCGCCTTCTTTGTCCGAAGGCTTATTGACGACTTTTCCGTCCAGGAACATCGTCGTCGAACCGCCGCCGTCAAAGTTCATCGCGTCGGCTGCGCCGAGTTCGAGCAGTATTTCCGCCAAACTCTGCAAGCCGATGCCGCCGCTCGCCTCGCTTCTGCCGTCAACCGTCACCATCAAAAATTTGCCGTCCTTGAGTTTTGCCACCGCCGTGCGCGGATGTTTCGTTTCGACAAATTCCTTGCTCGATTTTTCCTGTTCCCAGGTAATTTCGATTACGCCGTTTTTGATGAGTTGCGGAACGCCGCCGACAATATCTTCGGCTAAATAATATGACGAATCAATTATTGCAGGGAAAACGCTGCTTTTTAGATCGCTGCCGTTAATTTCCAGATTTATTTTTTTACCGACTTTGGCGGTTCTCAAAATAGTTTCGCGTAGCTTTCCGGCGACAGATAAAACAAAACCGTTTGATGGAATTGGAGAACTTCCTCTACCGTCAAGAATCCGTGAAATTTTTCCGTTCTGAACAATGATTTCCAAACCGTCTGAATCGGTCAATGTCGTGCCGTGAAACTCCGGGGTAAATAAAATCAAATCGTTATCTTTTCTTTGACGGTTCACACCATCAATCTGGAAACGGTTGCTTTTAAGTTTTATGCTTTGGGACAAATCGAAACGCAGAAATTCTACTGCGGAAGTTTGCGGAGTATTTTTTATAAAAAGGGCGATTCGATTTCCAAAAGGTTCGCTCAAAAGTTTTCCGTCAATCTTCAAAACGCCCGCCGCGTCGCCCGCGAAAATGCTTTTATCCAGACGGAAAAATCCCGCGTTGACGGCGGCAAATGCGCCGTGCCGTTTGGCTATCGAGGAAGTCGTTTCCGTCCCGATTGCCGCGTCCATCGCGTGGACGACATCAAGGCGGACTTTGGTCAGATCGAGGCGCAGCAAATTTATTTTAACCGGCAGTTTATCAATCTCGCGCGTCATCTCGGCGTATTCGATGCCGTCCTGAATCGTCTTGAAATCCTGCCCGGAAATCGAGCAGCAAAAGAAAATCAGCCACAGATAACCACCGATAAATACGGATGTTTTTTTCATAGATTTTAGCTTTGCGTTCTTTGCACCTGTTTGTGACAATTTATTTTAATATCCGTTGTGACGCAAAAATGCTACTGTGCCGCCTGATATGCGGAAAGGCTGTGCCTTTCCGACGGCAATTGATAACAACTTCGCGGCTGTGCCGCCCGCTTGGAGGCAAAGCCTCTAAATACTTTTGAAAATCGTGACGGAAAGGCACAGCCTTTCCGCACATCGGCGGGCAAAGCCCAAGAAATCTGTTCTGCGTGACATTAATTAATATGAAACAAATCAGTGAACGAGTCCAACTTCTCAATGAGCAATCGGCTAATAATGACGGCAAATACGTTTTGTATTGGATGCAGATGTTTAAGCGCACGACGCATAATCACGCGCTGAATTTTGCGATTGAGCAGGCGAATGAACGCCGATTGCCGCTCGTCGTCTATGAAGGTTTAAAGTTTTATTATCCGTGGGCGAGCGACCGTTTTCATACATATATTCTCGAAGGAGTCGAGGAAAAACGCCGCGCGTTTGAAAAGCTCGGCATCAAATACGTTTTTTATTTGCAGAAAAACGAGCAGTCTCCAAAACAAATCGTCGCCGAAATAGCGAAAGACGCGGTTCTCATCGTCACCGACGATTTTCCGTGTTTTATCATTCCTAAACACAATCAGGCGATTGTCAAACGAGCGAAAATTCCCATCTACGCGGTTGATTCAAACGGCGTGATTCCGATGTCGAGGTTTGAAAAAGAAGAATTCGCCGCGCGGACGATTCGCCCGAAAATCACACGACTGCTGCCCGATTATTTCGTGAAATTTAAGGAAGAAAAAATTATCGTCAAAGCCGGAAACTTAAAAGTTGATTGCCCCGACACTGAAGTCAATGCGAAAAATATCCACGATTTAGTCGGGCAGTGCGCGATTGACCATTCGGTCAAGGCTTCGGGAATTTATCACGGCGGAACGGCGAACGGCAGAAAAAGATTGAAAAACTTTGTCGAGAAAATTCTGCCTGAATACGATACCTCGCGCAACAAACCCGACATTGACGGTTCTTCGCGCCTTTCGTCGTATCTGCATTTCGGTTTTCTCTCACCGCTCGAAATCGCTTTCGCCGTCCAGGATGCCGACGCGCCGCCCGCCGCCAAAGAAGCGTATCTCGAAGAATTGATTGTGCGCCGCGAGCTTTCATATAATCTGACGCGCCATAATCCGAAATACGATTCAATCGAAGCGTTGCCCGATTGGGTGCAGAAAACGATGCGCGAACACGTTAACGATGAACGACCGGAAATTTTTTCGCTCGAAGAATTGGAGTTCGGCAAAACCTACGACGAACTTTGGAACGCTTCACAGCGCGAGATGATTCTGACTGGGGAAATGCACAATTATGTGCGTATGCTCTGGGGAAAATTGGTCATTCAATGGACGCGCAATTATGAAGAAGCGTTTGCGGTTCTCGAACATCTCAACAACAAATACTGTCTCGACGGACGCAATCCGAATTCTTACGCCGGAATTCTCTGGTGTTTCGGCAAACACGACCGCCCGTGGATGGAACGCCCGATTTTCGGCAAAATGCGTTATATGACGACCGGCAGCACGGGCAGAAAATTCGACTCGAAAAAATATATCGAATGGACGAAATCTCTGGAAGAAAATTCCGCGCTGCCGGAAATTAAAGGTCGGAGCTAAAGTTTATCCAGGTTCCGTTCCAGTCGTAAGTTTCCAGTGCCGAAAAGCGTTTTTTGTAATCGTAGAAAGAATTGCCTTCGTAAGCGTAGCCCGGATAATAAAAAGTTTTGCCGCTTTTCAAAGCGTAATCAATTGTCAGCAGCATCGTGAAAATTCCTAAACTGCGAACGGTTTCCGGCGGATCGAACATCGCGTAAATCGCCGAAACCGCCGTTGCGCCGACATCGAAAAACGAAGCGGCGAGCAGTTTTCCGCGCTGATAAACGCCGACCTCCAACGCTTTGCACGGCACTTCGGCGGGCGCAAACGAGAGAAAATCATTGAGCGAATCGGGAATGGAATGGTTAAAACGCCGTTTGTGGCGGGCGAATAAATCTTCTTTCTCCGGCGTGATTTCAATCGGCTGAAAGATAATCTGCAAATCCTGATTTCTTTTCAGAATTCGCCGCTGACTTTTTGAAAGTATAAATTCTGCCAGCCGGATGCGAAGCGGCAGCACACGGCGCAGTTCCGATTCGTGCAGACCGATGTTATAACGAAAAAACTGTTCGCCGAAGTGCCGCCAGCCGTCAGCGAGCAGCGCGTCTAATTGCGGCGGCGAAATTCGCGCCGCGTAAAACTCTTCGTTGATTAGAAAAGGCGAATCTTTCAGCATAAAAAAAACACCGAATCCAGCTTGCCGAATTAGAAGCCATCTCAAAATCGCGTTCTTCGTTCAGAGTCCAAACTTCAGTTTGCTGTTTTCACCAGCGAAGCGCGGCGAAAACCACACGCTCAAGCGTGGACTCTGAACGAAGAACGCGATTTTTTGTTTTTGAGATAGCTTCCAGTATTTTATTCAGGCAGAATCAGCGCAATCGTTTCCGTTTCTTTGGCTTTAATCGTCGCTTTTGAAGCGTTGAGCGTTTGTTTTTCAAACAATTCGCGCCGCTGTTCAGGAAGGCTTTTCTCCGTTTCTTCCTCGTTTAGATAATCTGAATCTTTCTGAAGAACGACGAAGTATTCGCCCGGCGCACCTGAAACTTCAAATTCGCCGTCGCTGTTGGTCGCGGCGTAAAGGCTGGCGTTGTAGTTTGCCCATTTTGTCTTATCAGTCGGCAGCAAAAAGATTTTCGCGCCGGAAACCGCTGTTTTGTCGGTTCGCGTGACTTTGCCTTTTAACTTCCCGACATCGTTTGAAAGAATGATCTGAACGCCTTTGATTTCTTCGCCTTCTTTGGTTTCGAGCGGCGAACTGCTGACATCTCTGCCGTTGTAAAGAATGCTTTTCACATAAAAAGCCTGTTTGTCGTCTTCGCCGTAAGCACGAATATCGGTTTTTATAAAGACCTTCCCGTTCGGGATGCCTTCTATTTTAAAATCCTGAATTTTCGCCTGAATCGGTTTGCCGTCATTCGTGTATTGCGTGTAGAGATTGGATGATTCGGCAAATTTCCCGTTTTCATCAACCGCCGTGATCGTGATTGAGGAAGGCAAAATCTGCTGGTTATCAAAACTTATCGTGCCGGAGATAGTTGTGCCGTAACCGAGTTCGAGAACCAAATCGGTCAAATCCTTTTCTTCGACGACGATTTCTTTTCGCAACTGCGCGAGCTTCGGCGTTTTCACTTTTTGCTTATTTTTCTCTTCCGGCGATTCGTAACTATAAGGCGGCTGAACGGTCACGGTATATTTTCCGGGCGGCAGTTCTTTGTAACTCCAGCGACCTTGCTCGTCGGTTTGGTTTTGCGAGCCGCCTTCGCTGATCGCGCTGAACAGCGAAGTGACGGCGTTTTCGTTTTTAATGCTGACGCGCGCGCCTTTCACCGGCTGGCGCGTCGCTTTGTTGATGACGATTCCGTTAATCGTATGCAGCGTTTGGTTGGGAATCGT
>JAJAZE010000316.1 GCA_026785925.1 Pyrinomonadaceae bacterium | reverse complement strand
GTTTTATTTCGCGCTCGCCATTTCTCTGTCGTTTATTTTTATGTATATCGTGCTGGCGGCGCAGTTTGAATCGTTCATCCATCCGATTACGATTCTGCTGACCTTGCCGCTTTCGATTCCGTTCGGCATCGTCAGCCTGCTCGTGATGGGACAAACCGTGAACATTTTTTCGGGTTTAGGTTTATTGCTTTTGTTCGGCGTGGTGAAGAAAAACGCGATTTTGCAGATTGACCACACGAACACTTTGCGCGAGCGCGGAATGTCGCGCTACGACGCGATTATCCAAGCGAACCGCGACCGTCTACGACCGATTTTGATGACGACGATTGCGCTTGTCGCCGGAATGATTCCGCTCGTCGTCTCGACCGGCGCGGGCGCGGGAACGAATCGCTCAATCGGCGTACTGGTGGTCGGCGGGCAATCGTTGTGTTTGCTTCTGACGCTGCTGGCGGTTCCGGTTTTTTATTCGCTCTTTGATGATGTGATCGAATGGAAAATTTTCAGCCGTCTGAATAATTTCTCATCGCGGACGTTCGGCGGATTAAAGCGAAAATTTGCGACGGCGACGAGTTCCCTTTTTAACACGAAATAGGAAACGATAAAATAAAAGTAAGAAATTGCCTTGTCAGGAAAATTCGCTTGACAAGGCTTTTTGTTGTTTGCTAACTTAACAGTGTTAATTTTTATATGGGCGTTAAAGAGCGAAAAGAAAGACAAAAAGAAAATCTGCGGCAGGAAATCTTCGACGCGGCGAGCGAACTTTTCGCGCAGGAAGGTTACGCGAATGTTTCGATGCGGAAAATCGCGGAAAAAATCGAATACAGCCCGACGACGATTTATCTTTATTTCAAAGACAAAAACGAGCTTTTGAAATTCATTTGTGAAGAGACTTTTGCCAAACTCGGCGAACAAATCCGCGAAATTTCCGAACCGGAAATTGACGAAATCGAGTCTTTGAAAAAAGGTTTACACGCATATGTGAATTTCGGTTTGGAACATCCGAATCATTACGAAGTCGTTTTCAATATGCCGATTTTTAATCAGCCGCACGACGACGAATACAAGTATGAAGGTTCGATGGGACAGCGCACATTCGATTATTTGCGGTCGCAGGTTTCGGCGTGTGTCCAGGCGGGAAAGTTGAAAAAAGGCGACGTTGACGCGATGAGCCAAGTGCTTTGGGCGGGCATTCACGGAGTCGTTTCCCTGCTCAACAATCATCTGGATTTTCCGTTTGTTGAAAAAGATAAATTAGTCGGCGAACTCGTCGAAACGATGATTAAAGGTTTGCGCGAGTAAATTTTTTTGCCGTCGCGCTTAACACCGTTAATAGTTATAACTTTGTAACTTTGATTTAATCCGTTACGAAAGAAAATTTAGAGTTAAAAGATGGCTTCTTTAGCGATTAAAAATTTATTTCACGAAAAAGTGCGGCTCGTCGTGACGCTGACCGGCATTGTTTTTTCGGTGATTCTAACTGCTGTGCAACTCGGTATTTTTCAGGGCTTTATTGCCGCTTCGACTGATATTGTCGGCAAATCGAACGCCGATTTATGGATTGTTTCGCAGAATGTCACGCACGTCGAGCAGGGCGTGGAATTTTCCGAAAGCAATCTGTATAAAATCGTCGAAATCAAAGGCATCGAACGCGCTGAAAAACAAATCGTTTCGTTGGGAGCGCAGATGAAAAAGTCCGACGGTTCGGATGAAGGCATCACGCTCGTCGGTTCGGATTTGGACGGCGGAATGGGCGGCGCGTGGAACATCGTCGAAGGTAGTTTAGAGGATTTGAAAAAGCCTGACGCGATTTTCGTGGATAAACTTTACGCCGAAAGCAAACTCGGCATCACCAAAATCGGGCAGGTCGTCGAACTCAACAAACGCCGCGCCCGCGTCGCCGGATTTACCAAAGGCATCAGGATTTTCACCTCGCAGCCGGCGGTTTTTACGAGTTTCAAAAACGCGCAGAGTTTTCTGAATATGCGCGAAGACGAAACGCTCTACATCGTTATTAAAGCCGTTGAGGGGAAAAATCTGGACGAACTCAAAAGTGAAATCGCCGCCAAACTCGAAAACGTCGAGGTGTTGACGCGCTCGGAACTCGTTTACCGGCAAGGCATATATTGGGTCATCGGCACGGGCGCGGGAATTACGGTGCTGGTCGCGGCGGCTCTGGCGATTATCGTCGGCATCGTGATTGTCGCGCAGACGATTTACAGCGCGACGGTTGACCACATCCGCGAATACGGAACTTTGAAGGCGATGGGCGCGACGAATTTTTATCTTTACCGAATTATTATCACGCAGGCGATTGTCAGCGGTTTGATTGCGTTTGTCATCGGCATCAGCGTTTCGCTCGTCATTTCGAGAATCAGTCTGGAAGGAACTTTAGCGATTATCGTTAATTGGCAACTCGTCCTGGCGTTGTTCGTTTTGACGATTTTAATGTGCTGCGGCTCGAGCGTCGTGGCGATTCGCAAAGCGACGACGATTGATCCGGCGATGGTTTTTAAAGGTTAAAAATTATGAAAGCAATCGAAGTTGTAAATTTGGTAAAAACCTACGGCGCGGGCGAGACGGCGGTTCACGCACTCAAAGGCGTTGACCTCGATGTGTTTGAAAGCGAACTGCTTTTGCTGCTCGGCGCGAGTGGTTCGGGCAAAACGACTTTGATTTCGATTGTCGGCGGAATTTTGTCGGCGACTTCGGGGAATTGTGTAATTCGCGGACGGGAAATCGTCGGACTGCCGCAATCGAAACTGCCGAAAATCCGGCTCGAAAATATCGGGTTTATTTTTCAGGGTTTTAATCTTTTCCCCGCGCTGACGACTCAGGAAAATGTCGAAATCGCTCTTGATTTGAAAGGCGTGCGCGGCGGAAAAGCTAAAAAACGCGCCGCCGAATTGCTCGAACGAGTCGGCTTGAAGGAAAAACTGAAAACCTTTCCGGCAGATTTATCGGGCGGACAAAAACAGCGCGTCGCCATCGCCCGCGCACTCGCCGGAGAACCGCCGATTATCCTGGCAGACGAGCCGACCGCCGCGCTCGATTCCGAGTCAGGCAGATTGATTATGGATTTGTTGCAGGAACTCGCGCACGAACAAAACCGCGCTATCGTCGTCGTAACGCACGACAACCGCATTTTCGATTACGCTGACCGCATCGTGAAAATCGAAGACGGCAGAATTTCAAAGGATGAGTCAAATGAACAAACCGATGCCGCGACCTGGATGGCAGTGCCTTCGGCTTCGGTAAATATTCCGCAAACCGCGTGAAATTTGAGGTGTATATGAAACGAACAATTATTTTATCGGCAATCGCATCTGTTTTGATTGCTTTTTCGCTCGGCTATTTTCTCTGGTTTAGTCCGGCGCAGGTCGAGCAGAAAGTTTCGGCGGAAAAGGAAAAAACCGAACAAAAAACTACGGCGAAAAGTGTAGTCGCCGCGCCCGGAGTGGTCGAAGCGATTTCTGAAGAAATCGAAGTCGGGACGGAAATCGCCGGGAAATTGCGAAGCGTTTTGGTCGAAGAAGGTGACGAAGTTGTCAAAGGTCAAACAATTGCCGTTCTCGAAAACTCCGACTTTGAAGCGCAGATTCGCACAGCGCGGGCAAACATCGAAACTTTGCAAAGCGGACGGGAAACGGCGCGGGCGCGAGTCGGGCAAGCCGCCGCCGAACGACAGCGCATCGCCAACGGCGCACGAACCGAAGAACGGCGCGAGGCGCGAGCCGATTTTGAGCAAACTTTGCCGAACGTCGAAAACGCCCGGCGCGAACTCGAACGCCGCCGAAAACTACACCAGACCGGCGACGTTTCGCGCGAAGAACTCGAACGCGCCGCCAACGCTTTCGAGAACGCGCAAAAGCAAAGCCAGACGGTCAAAGAAAAATACAACGTCGTCAACGCCGAAGCGCGTATGGATGATTTAGCGCGAGCCGATGCCGCGATTCATCTCGCCGAAGCAAACACCCGTGAATTCGACGCTTCAATCAGCGAAGCCGAAACGCGAGTTCGCACGGCGGAAGCAAATCTGGCGAAAACCATCGTCCGCGCTCCGATTTCCGGCATAGTTCTCAGAAAGCGTTTGAAAGACGGCGAATCGGTTTCGCCGGAAAATCCGACCGGAATCGTCACGATTGCCGACACCTCCAAGTTGCGCGTCCGCGTGGATTTGGACGAAACCGATGTCGCTAAAGTCCGCGAAAATCAAACGGCTTATGTCACGGCAGACGCTTTCGGCGAGCAGAAATTCGCGGCGCGAGTCGTCAAAATCGGACGAATTCTCGGCAGAAAAAACTTTCGCACCGAACGCCCGACCGAAAAGGTTGACACGAAGATTTTGGAAGTTTTACTTGAGTTGGAGCCGAATCAAAAATTGCCTTTGGGTTTGCGCGTTGACGCATTTATTTCGACGGGCGACTGATTCAAAAAAATTATCGTCTTGAACGATTCGTTCGCGGACAGATTCGACGGTTTCGCGCTCAATCTGGAAAGTGTTTATTGACATAAGGTTTTCTGACAGTCTGAATTTGACTTGAGTCTTTGAAAATGAGACAAAATATAAAGTAAGTAAGTGCTTACTTATCGGTTTTTGGAAAGTATTATGAATGAGCAATTATCTTTCAAATTTAATTTCATACTGTCCGGTTTGAGTCTGGTTTTATCTGCTTTTTTGATTTCCGGCGAAGCGCGGGCGCAGACAGTCGTGGTCGCGCCGACCGCAACGCCGACACCGATGATTGAGAACAAAGACAATTTGCCGACCGTCGAAAACAAGCCGACCGACGCGCAACAGGTTCAGCCGGAAAATCTGAGCGGCGTTCCGGCAATCGCGCCGAATTATCAATCGAACGATAAAACGCTGCCCGAACTCGGTCGCGTCGGCGTGGATATGATGGCACAGCGACCACTGACTTTGCGCGAAGCGATTACGCTCGCTTTGGAAAACAACAAAGACATCGAAGTGACGCGCCAGAACGTGCGCGGCGCGGAGTTTGATTTGCAGGCGGCGCGCGGTTTTTACGAACCGCATTTTACCGGACAAACTTATTACGAACACGCTAAAGTTCCGGTCTTCAGCTTTTTCGGCGGCGGCTCCGACGGCTCTTTGACGACTTCGGGCTTGGTCGGCAACGTCGGTTTGGACGGCAATATCCGGCAAACCGGCGGCAGATTTGCCGTGCAGACCGACAGTTCACGCGGCGCGACGAACAATGTTTTTTCGGCGGTTAATCCGACTTATACGCAGAATCTGCGGTTTCAATTCACGCAGCCGCTTTTACGTGGACGCAAGTTTGACCAAAATCGCCGCACGATTGAAATCGCCAAGCGCAACTTGAGTTTGACCGACACGCAGTTTCGGCAGCGTTCGATTGAAGTTATTGCCAGCGTCCAGAGGGCTTATTGGGATTTGACTTACGCGCTGCGGAATTTGCAGGTGCAGCGCGATTCGGTCAAAGACGCAAAAGACCAACTCGAACACAATCGCCGTCTGGTCGAAGAAGGACAACTTGCGCCGATTGATATTGTCGCCGCCGAAACGCAGGTCGCCAATTTCGAGCAAGCCGTCTATGACGCGCTCAACACGGTCGGGCAAGCGGAAAACACTCTTAAAAATTTGATTGCCCAAAACAAAGACGACGCGCTCTGGAGCGAAGCGATTACGCCGGTTGACCCGGTTGATTTGGATGCGCCGAACACGACTTTAAACGAAGCTCTGCAAGCCGCGCTCGCCAATCGTCCCGAACTCGAACTGAATCGAACGCAGAAAGACATTAACGCGATTGACCAGAAATTTTTCCGCGAGCAGACGAAGCCGCAAATTGATTTGATCGCCAATTACACGCTGACCGGCGCGGCGGGAACTTTTAATTCGGGCGCGGTTAATCCAATCGGTTCGACGAATACGACGCAGACGCTCAACACGGTGATCGGGCGCGTCAATACGCTTTACGCGCAGGTGAATCCGTCTCTGCCGCCGATTCCGATCATTCCGGCAACGCCCGCGCCGCGCCTGCCCGACAATTTAATCGGCGGTTACGGCGCGGCGTTGGGCAATCTGCTGGCAAATCGTTATCCGACTTACCGCGTCGGCGTACAGTTCAATCTGCCGCTGTTCGGCGACAAAACCACCAAAGCGCAACTCGGCAAATCGCTGGTCGAAGGCGAAAAAATAAAAACGCAGCGCGAGCAAATCGAGCAAAACATTCAGGTTGATGTTCGAAACGCCCTGCAATTTGTCCGCACTGCCGAAGCAAGGTTAAGAAGTGCGGCGATTGCGCGAGAAAATTCGGTCAAACAATACGAATCCGAACAGCGCAAATTCGATGAAGGACAGACGGACATTTACAAAGTTCTCGAACGCCAGACGGCTTTAACCGTCGCCAGAAGCAGTGAGCTTCGCGCCCAAACCGAACTGAATAAATCAATTGCCGATTTGCAGAGAGCAACCGGAAATTCACTGAAAGCCAACAACGTCGAAGCGCGTCTGAGAAAATGAGAAAAGTGGTAAGTGGCAAGTGGCAAGTTTTTGTTTTTCACTTAGCACTTACCACTTTCTTAAAAGTTTATTTTCTCGCTCGAAGAGATTTCCGCATCGATTTTTTGAATCGAATGTTTGTCAAAATTAACGTCGTCACGTTCGGGAAAATCGTTGCGGAAATGTCCGCCGCGTGATTCCTCGCGCCATAACGCCGAGGCTGCGACGAGTTTGGCGAGCGTGACGAAATTGCGCGACGACGTGCCGAGATTCGACTGTTCGATTTGCGCGAATTCTTTTAACGCTCTTTGTAAAGAATCTCTATCGCGCAAAATCCCGACGCGCTCCCACATCACACGCTTGACGCGCTTTTTCACCGCCGTCGAAATTTCGGAAGATTGGTTTTTGGTCTTCGGTCTTTGGTCTTCGGGTGGCGATTCGTAATTTGTAATTCGTAATTCGTAATTGTCTTTTATCGCGGCTTCGCCCGACCGCGCACCGAAAACCAAGCCTTCTAATAAAGAATTTGAAGCCAGACGATTCGCGCCGTGAACGCCCGTGCAGGCGACTTCGCCCGCCGCATAAAGTCCTTTGAGAGTCGTTCTGCCGTGCAAATCCGTCCGAACGCCGCCCATACAATAATGCGACGCGGGCGAGACGGGCAGCAAATCTTTAGCGACGTTTAAATCGTAAAATTTGCACGTCTCATAAATTTTCGGAAATCGTTCTTTAAGAAACTTTTCGTCGTGCGCGGTCATATCCAAGAAAACCGTGCGCGTTCCCGTCCGGCGCATTTCGGCAACAATCGAACGGCTGACGACATCACGCGGCGCGAGTTCGAGCAAATCGTCATAGCGCGACATAAACCGTTCGCCCTGCGCGTTCCGCAAAATTCCGCCTTCGCCTCGCATCGCCTCGCTTAATAGAAATCTGGGCGCGTTTTCCAAATTTAATGCCGTCGGATGAAATTGGATAAATTCCATATCCGCCATTTCCGCGCCCGCGAAATACGCCATTGCCATTCCGTCGCCCGTCGCCACCGGCGGATTCGTCGTGTGCAGAAATAATTGCCCCGCGCCGCCCGTGCATAAAATTACCGCCTTAGCGAAAATCTCACGCGGCGCACGAAGAATCGGGTCTAAAAATCTTACACCGACGCATCTGCCGTCATTTACAATCAAACTTTCGGTATTGGCAAACGGCATCAAAACGATGTTTTTTTCCTGGCGGGCGCGGGCAATCAAAGCGCGGACGATTTCCTTGCCGGTCGAATCGCCGTGCGCGTGCAGAATTCGCCGCCGCGAATGCGCCGCTTCCTGCGTGAAGGCGAGTTTGCCGCCTTCGCGGTCAAATTCGATTCCCCATTCGATCAGTTGTTTGATATATTTCGTGCCGTCGGCGACCAGCGTTTCGACTGCTTCGACATCGCACAAACCCGCGCCCGCGTAAAGCGTGTCTTCTTCGTGTAGTTCGGCATTGTCATCATCCGAGAGAACGACCGCCACGCCGCCCTGCGCGTATTCGGTGTTCGACTCCTGCGCCTTATCTTTGGTTAAGACCGAAACCCGCGCACCGCTTTTCGCCAGTTCAATCGAAGCGCGCAGCCCGGCGACTCCGCTACCGATCACGATAAAATCCGTTTCTAATGACATATCGAAATGTTAGCAAAAATCCAAGTAAAATCTAATTGCAATCTCAGTAGTTGCGCTTAAGTATTGAATAAGGATTTTCGCCGCCGCCGCCCGAAAATAAAAGAATTGTTGGAAAACATTATGTTCTCAAAATGTCCGCCTCTTGGCAGTTAGATGTTTTCGTTTTCCTGCCGCCGATTTATCAAACTCGCCACGAAACCCGCGCCGAAACCGTTATCAATGTTGACGACCGTGACGTTCGACGCGCACGAGTTGAGCATTCCCAAAAGCGCGGCGATGCCGCCGAATGACGCGCCGTAGCCGATGGAAGTCGGCACGGCGATCACCGGAACTTTGACTAAACCGCCGACGACCGACGGTAATGCACCTTCCATTCCGGCGACGACGATGACGACGCGCGCCGTTTGCAGAACTTCCCTTTCCGCTAAAATTCGGTGAATTCCGGCAACGCCCGCGTCCCAGATTCGCGTGACCGTGTTGCCCATCGTCTCGCTGACCAGTGCGGCTTCTTCGGCGACGGGAATGTCGGAAGTTCCGGCGGTGACGACGGCGATTTCGCCCGCGCCGAGTTTTGTTTGATCGCGGTGCAGCCGAATCAGTCCGGCGGCTTCGTGCCATTCGGCTTCGGTGAAAATGTTGCGAATTTCGCCGAAAACTTCCGCCGTCGTGCGCGTGATTAAAACATTCGGCGATTTGGCGGCGAGTTTTTCAAAAATTCCGACGATTTGTTCTTTGGTTTTTCCCTGACCGAAAATCACTTCGGGAAAACCCTGCCGGTCGGCGCGGGCGTGGTCAACGCGGGCGTAGCCGAGGTTTTCAAAAGACAGATTTTTTAATTGTTCAGTTGCTGTGCCGATGGAAATTTCGCCGGTCGCGTAGGTTTCCAAAATTTTTTTTATATCTTTCGTCTGCATTGATTAAAATCTTATTAGCTGGCGCGGCAAAAATAAAACCGCCCGATGCGTTTTCATTCGCGCCGAATTTTTGTAGCATTGAGAAAAGCTATGGAAATAACGGTTGGAATCACGGGCGCGTCCGGCACGATTTACGGGCAGCGAACCTTGCAGTTGCTGGCGCAAAGCGGCGCGGTCGAAACGATAAATCTAATTTTTTCAGGTGTCGTGCCGACGGTCGCGCAAGTCGAACTCGGCGTTAATCTGAAAGACCCGAACACGGAAAAAATTAACGAATGGCTCGGTTTAGAGGCAAATTCTAAACTGATTCGCTTCTGGCGTTTGGATAATTTGGCGGCAAAACCCGCGTCCGGCTCGAACAAACAAGCGGGAATGATTATCGTGCCGTGTTCGATGGGAACGCTCGGCGCAATCGCTTCGGGCGCGGGAACGAATCTGATTCACCGCGCCGCCGATGTCTGTTTGAAGGAAAACCGAAAGCTGATTTTAGTGCCGCGCGAAACGCCTTTTAATCAGATTCATCTGGAAAATATGCTGCGGGTCGCCCGCGCCGGCGCGACGATTTTGTCAGCGAGTCCGAGTTTTTATCACAAACCGCAGACGATTGACGATTTGGTCACTCATTTGTGTTACCGGATTTTAGACCAATTCGACATTCCGCATTCGAAAAAAACGCAGTGGACGGGCGACGAAGTTTCGCAGCGAGGCGACTCTTGAAAAGCGATTTTTCTCGCTGCTAATTGAAGTTTATGCAAAATACGGTCGAAAGATTTTCCAATCGCGTCGAAAATTACGTTAAGTATCGTCCGATTTATCCGCCGGAGGTTTTGCAGTTATTTAGAGATAAAATGGACTTGCAAACTGATTCGACGGTTGCCGACATCGGCGCGGGAACGGGAATCTCCGCAAGGATTTTTCTCGAAAACGGCAACCGGGTTTTCGGAGTCGAACCAAACGCCGCAATGCGCGAGGCGGCGAAAGTTTTTCTCAAAGATTACCCGGATTTGACTCTCGTTAACGGCACGTCGGAAAACACGACGCTCGAAGCGAATTCGATTGATTTCATCGTCGCGGCGCAGGCGTTTCACTGGTTCAAACAAAAGGAAACCAGAAAAGAATTTAAGCGGATTTTGAAAAACGGCGGCTCTGTCGCCTTGCTCTGGAATGAACGTCAACTCGATTCGACGGCGTTTCTGAAAGATTACGAGAAACATTTAATTGAATTCGGCACGGATTACGAAACGATTCGCCACGACACTATCACAAAGGAAACTCTGCGCGATTTCTTCCAGACCGCTTTCGCCGAAGCCGTTTTTCAAAATAAGCAAACGGTTGATTTTGACGGCTTAAAAGGCAGAATGCTTTCCGCGTCTTACGTTCCGTCGCCGGAAAATCCGCGTTTTCCGGCGATGCTGAAAAATCTCGAAACGCTTTTTGCAGAACACGCGGAAAACGGTAGAATAGACATCTTATACGACACCAAAATTTTCTACGAGCAACTCTAATTTGCCCGACTTTACATATGAACGCAACACCAGAAAAAAGAACGATTACCGTCGCGCACTCGCCCGACTCGGACGATGCCTTTATGTTTTACGGCTTGGCGACGAACAAGCTCGAAACCAACGGATTAAAATTTGAACACACCTTAAAAGATATTCAATCGCTGAACGAAGACGCGAAAAACGGCGTGTTCGATGTCACGGCGATCAGCTTTCACGCCTACGCTTATATTTCCGATAAATATGCGCTGCTGCCGCACGGCGCGAGCATCGGCGACAAATACGGTCCGATTCTCGTTTCCAAAGAACACCATAAACCCGAAGATATTCCGAACCTGAAAATCGCCATACCGGGCGAACTGACGAGCGCGTTTCTGGCAATGCGAATCTACAATCAGGATTTTGAATACATAATCGTGCCGTTCGACGAGATCATCGAGGCGGTGCAGAAAGGCAAAGCCGACGCGGGACTACTGATTCACGAAGGTCAGCTTTTTTACAAAAGTATGGGCTTAAACAAAGTCCTTGATTTAGGCGAATGGTGGTTTGAGAAAACCGGCTTGCCGCTGCCGATGGGCGGCAACGTCATTCGCCGCGACTTGGGCGAAGAACTGATGCTGAAAGTTTCCAACTGCCTGCACAAAAGCATCAAATACTCGCTCGACAACCGCGAAGACGCGCTTTCCTACGCGATGCAGTTCGCCCGCGATATGCCGCCGGAATTAGCCGACAGGTTTGTCGCAATGTGGGTCAACGATTTAACGCTCGATTACGGTGAAAGAGGCAGAGAAGGCGTGAGACTTTTGCTCAGAGAAGGCTATGAGAAAGGAATTATTCCGCATCAGGTCGAAGTTAGTTTTGTCGAATAATCTATAAATCCGTTACAAATTAAAAACGAGGTGATTTCAATTAAGAAATCACCTCGTTTTTAATTTGGTCAAGCAATTAAGCCGGAACCTTGCGGGCTTTTTCTCGGTCCCAGTTGCGATGTTCGGCGATGGCTTTGATAAAATTCTGCGCCGCGTCTTTTGCGCCGTTTTCGTTTAAAATGACGGCTTTATCGTTGGCTGCCTTACGAACGTAAGTTTCTTCCTTTAAGAAGTTCACGCCCGCGCCTGAAGCGGCAATCGCTTTGCAATGGCGAAACGCTTCGTTGACGAATTCAATCGCGTCGGCTTCTTCGCTCAAAGCCGCGATGCTTTGCTCGCCGCCCGGAATATAAACCGCGTCGAATAAAACCGAGGCAACCGTGCGAAGCGCGTGGTCAACCTTCATTTCATTGCCGCTCGCGTCCTTGACCGATTTCGATTTCAAACCGATAATTTTCGCCTTCGCGCCTTGATTTTCGAGAGCGTTTTTCATCGTTTTCACATCGTCGGCATCAAAACCGTCGGCAACCAGAAACGCAATTTGACGGGTTTTTATCGTATCTTTAACGGTGTTCGCCATCGAAAGCGCGGCGGATTTTTTGACTTTCGCGTCCTTTTTCGGAATCGGCTGATAATCGTCCGGGTTCGCGTCCGCCGGAAAACTCATATTCATCGGCAAATCGAGTTTCGCGGGAATTTCGATGCCGAGATTGTCGGCGACTTTTGAAGCGAGCGTTTCGTCAATTTGATTCAAAATATACACGACTCTTTCACGAATCGCGCCGACTTCGAGTTTGCCGAGTTCAAAACTCAAAGCGTCAACAATATGTGTTTGTTCGTATTCGGTTTGACTGTTAAAAAACAACGCGGCTTGCGTGAAATGGTCACGGAAACTGTCGCTGCGAACGCGGATTTTATTGCCGTCAATCTTTTCCTGATACGATGTAAAACCGCCGTCCTGCGCCATTGATTGAAACGGACAGCCGCCGCCGAGCGTGTTCGGCTCATACGCGACTTTCCCTTTATTGATTGTCTGGCGAAATGCCGAATCACGTTGATTGTTGTGAAGCGGCGCAACGGGGCGGTTAATCGGAATTTCGTGAAAATTCGGTCCGCCCAAGCGAGAAATCTGCGTGTCGAGATACGAATGTAGTCTGCCCTGAAGCAAAGGGTCATTGGAAAAATCAATTCCCGGAACGATGTTTGAAGGCAGAAAAGCGACTTGTTCGGTTTCCGCGAAATAATTATCGGTATTGCGGTTTAAAACCATCTTGCCGACGATTTTGACGGGAACGAGTTCTTCGGGAATGATTTTCGTCGCGTCGAGCAAGTCGAAATCGAATTTGTGTTCGTCTGCTTCGGCGACAAGCTGCACGCCGAAATCCCATTCGGCGAAATCGCCGCCGTCAATCGCTTCCCACAAATCGCGGCGGTGAAAATCGGCATCGAAACCGGAGATTTTCTGCGCTTCGTTCCACGCCACCGAATGCACGCCGAGTCGCGGTTTCCAATGAAATTTGACGAACGTCGCTTTGCCTTCGTCATTTATCAGGCGAAAAGTGTGAATGCCGAAACCTTCCATCATTCGCAAAGAACGCGGAATCGCGCGGTCGGACATCGCCCACATAATCATATGCATTGATTCGGGCATCAAGCTGATAAAATCCCAAAATGTATCGTGCGCTGAAGCCGCCTGCGGAATTTCGTTGTGCGGTTCGGGTTTGACCGAGTGAATCAAATCGGGAAATTTTATCGCGTCCTGAATAAAAAAGACGGGAATGTTGTTTCCGACTAAATCATAATTACCTTCTTCGGTATAAAATTTGACCGCGAAACCGCGCACATCACGCGCCAAATCGCTTGAGCCGCGCGAACCGGCGACCGTCGAAAAGCGCGTAAAGACCGGCGTTTTCTTGCCGACCTGCGTTAGAAATTTCGCTTTCGTATATTTTTCCAAAGATTCGGTCAATTCAAAATAACCGTGCGCCGCCACGCCGCGAGCGTGAACGATGCGTTCGGGAATTCGTTCGTGGTCGAAATGCGTGATTTTCTCGCGCATTATAAAATCTTCCAAAAGCGTCGGACCGCGCGTCCCCGCTTTTAGTGAATTCTGGTTGTCGTTGATTTTCAAGCCCTGATTGGTCGTCAGCGGCTGGTCTGCGCCGTCGGTCGTGTGCTGTGCTAACTGTTCGATTTTTGCGTTCGTTTCGTTACTGTTATTTTCTTTTTTGGCTGCCATTTTTTTCTCCCTTGTTTAATTTTTAACCGCTCCCGGAGCGTCTGAATACTTCAAAAAACTGTTGTCTCATTTTTGAAATTTAACAATTAAAAGTATGATTCAAGTGTGGCAACCAAACGAGGATTTGGCAATTATTTTTTCGCGTAAATAAAAAATTATGAAGGCAATCGCCGTTACACCGAAACAACCGAACAGCGTTCATCTGGTCGAGACGGACAAACCGAAAATCGAAGAAATCAAAGACGGGCGCGGCGTTTTAGTCGAAGTTCTGCGCGTCGGCGCGTGCGGCACGGATCGGGAAATCAACAACGGCGAATACGGTGTTGCGCCCGACGGTTTTGATTTTTTGATTCTCGGACACGAAAATTTCGGGCGCGTCGTCGAAGTTGGTGAAAATTTTAGAGAACTGAAAGCGGGCGATTTCGTCGTGGCGACCGTTCGGCGACCATTCGGACACAGCATTTATGACACGATTGGTCAGCAGGATTTTACGACCGACGCGGAATATTGGGAACGCGGCATCTCGCGGCTGCACGGTTATATGGCGGAATTTTACGTTGAAAGCGCAGATTTTCTTGTCAAAATTCCGCCCGCGATTGCCGAGATCGCCGTGCTGCTCGAACCGCTTTCGATTATCGAAAAAGGTTTGAAGCAAGCCGAAGACATTCAAAAACGCCTCGACATCTGGCAGCCGAAAACGGCGGCGGTTTTAGGAGTTGGGAGCGTCGGAATTTTAACGGCGATGGCTTTGCGAATGCGCGGCTGCGAAGTTCACGGCTTCGGGCGCGACGTGCGGGACGGTTATTTTAACGCCGAACTGCTCGAAGAAATCGGCGCGACTTACGATTCGACTGCCGAAATCACGGTTGCCGATTCGACGAAGAAATACGGCGAATACGATCTTGTTTTTGAATGCACGGGTTTTTCGCCAATCGTCTTTGACGCGATGCAGAGTTTAAACGAAAACGGCATTCTGATTTTAGCCAGCGTGACCGGCGGCGAGCGCAAAACCGATGCTGTGCCGTCCGACAAAATCAATCAAATGTTCGTTTTGGGAAATCGAGCGATGGTCGGCACGGTCAACGCCAACCGCGAACATTTTGAGATGGGCGTGAAGGATTTAGCATTATGCGAAGCGACGTTCGCGGGCTGGCTCGGAAAAATAATGACACATAAAGTCAACGGCTTGGAGAATTTCGCCGAAGCCTTCGACATTCTCAATAACGCCGGGAAATACAAAGCGATCAAGGCGTATTTTGAAGTGAGTAAAATCTAGTCGAAAAATTTTAACAGGATGGACAGGATGAGCAGGATAATTTTTTGATTTCATCCTGAATATCCTGTCCATCCTGTTAAAGTCGTCCGTGTAAATGTGTATTCATCTGTGGTTAAATTAAATTATGCCGGATTTCCCCGAATTTGAAGACGACGGCGCGGTGATGACCGAAAGCGCAACGCGCCTCGAAAAACCGCCGCTTTACAAAGCCGTTTTGCACAACGACGATTTTACGACGATGGAGTTCGTCGTTTTCGTTCTAAACCACGTTTTTCTGCGTTCCGCCGACGAAGCGTTTGCGATTATGCTCAAAGTCCATCACGAAGGCATCGGCATCGCGGGCGTTTATTCATTTGAAATCGCCAATATGAAAGCCGAGAAAGCGATGAACCTCGCCCGCGCACAGGAATATCCGCTGCTTTGCACGGTCGAGGAAGAATAGATGAAAATTACGGGTTTTGTCTGGCTGGAGGAAATAGTTCAGAAACTAATTTGGAAGCACTCGGTCGAAACCGGAGAAGTCCGCGAAATTTTTCTCAACAATCCGCGCTTTCGTTTTATTGAAAAAGGGCATCGAAAAGACGAAAATGTTTATGCGGCATTCGGTCAAACCGACGGCGGACGCTATTTGGCTTGTTACTTTGTTCATAAAGAAGACCATCGCGCATTGATTTTGTCGGCGCGAGATATGACCGGCGCGGAGAGAAAACGATATGCAAGAAAATAAAAGTTCAATTTCAGAAGCAAAATCATACAAGGAAATCGGCGAGTATTGGGATTTGCACGATGCCGATGAAATTTGGGAGAAAACCGAAGAAGTTGAGTTTGCAGTTGATTTACAGTCCGACGTTTTTTATTACGCGGTGGAAACTTCGCTTTCGTCGAAACTTCACACGATTGCCGAACGGCGCGGCGTGTCGGCGGAAACATTGCTTAATCTTTGGCTACAGGAAAAGATGAATCAGGAAGTTACAAAAAACTAGAAATAAGCTGGAAATGAAAATCAGAGAAATTAAAAACATTAACGAAGAAGTTATTTTTAGTTATGACGAACACGATGAAAGATGGATTTTAAGAGAACAAGTTTTATCCGGCATAAATTTAGAGAAAGCGAATCTTCAGGGCATCTTGTGGGAAGATGTAAATTTGCATCGGGCGAATCTCAGAGAAGCCGATTTTTATTGGGCATTTCTTTTTATGTCTGATTTGAGCGAAACAAATTGTGAGGGAGCGAAATTTCAGGGAGCGAATTTAAAGGAAGTTGATTTTACGGGTGCAAACTTGAAGAACGCGAACTTCGGAAAATCTAATCTTGGAGGTTCGGCTGATGTGAGCGGAACAAATTTTACCGATGCAAATTTGGACGGGGCGCAATTTGACGCAACTCGCTACGATGATAAAACAATCTTTCCTAAGAATTTTAACCCGGAAAAAAACGGCTTAGTTTGCATCAAAAGTAAATAGTTTTGAAATATGTTAACCAGAGAATTAGAAGAAACATTAAGCTACGCGGTTGATGAAGCCGTCAAACACAAACACGAATACGTGACGTTGGAGCATCTGCTGTTCGCGCTGCTCGAAGATGCCGCCGCCCGCGATATTTTATTTAATTGCGGGGCGAAAGTTGAAGAAATTAGTGCTTCGCTCGGCGATTATTTCCGCGATGTTTTGGAGAAAACGCCCGACGGTGTGCAGATGATGCCGGAGTTGACGGCGACTTTTCAAAACACTATTCAATACGCACTGTTGCAGGCGGAAGGCAGCGGACAGAAGGCGGTTGACGGCGGGAATATCCTTGCCGCGCTTTATCAAGCCGAGCAATCTTACGCCGTTTATCTGTTGAAACAGCAGGGCGTTTCACGGCTCGATATGCTGAATTACATCGCGCACGGGATTTCTAAAGTCGAGAGCGGGCAGAACTTTGAAGGTGTCGGCGAAGGCATTGAAGACGAGGAATTTGCCGAAGAACGCGCCAACGGCGGCAAGCGGAAAAAGCCGCTCGAATCGTTCACCGTCGAACTCGTGGCGAAAGCGGCGAACGGCGAGATTGACCCGATCATCGGGCGAATGGAAGAAATCGAAAGAACGGTGCAGGTGCTTTGTCGGCGCAAGAAAAACAATCCGCTTTATGTCGGCGAACCGGGCGTTGGGAAAACGGCGTTGGCGGAAGGTTTGGCGTTGAAAATTTCCGAAGGCGACGTGCCGGAAGTTTTGCAGGGCGCGAAGGTTTTCGCTCTCGATATGGGCGCGGTTCTCGCCGGAACTCGCTATCGCGGCGATGTTGAACAGCGGTTCAAAGCGATTATCACCGATCTCAAAAAAGAGGAGAACGCGATTCTTTTTATTGACGAGATTCACACCATCGTCGGCGCGGGCGCGGTTTCCGGCGGTTCGATGGATGCCTCCAACATCTTAAAACCCGCGCTTGCCGACGGCACTTTGCGCTGTATCGGTTCGACGACTTACGCCGAATATAAATCGGCGTTTGAACGCGACCGCGCTTTAGCCAGACGTTTTCAGAAAATCGAAATCGGCGAGCCGACGATTGACGAAACTTACGAAATACTTAAAGGTTTGAAAAAGTTTTACGAAGCGCATCACGGCGTTAAATACTCGGACGAATCCTTGAAAGTCGCCGCCGAACTCGCCGGAAAATATATCAACGACCGGCATTTGCCCGACAAAGCGATTGATGTGATTGATGAAGTCGGGGCGGCGACGAAACTTTTATCGGAAGACAAACGCCCGAAAATGATTTCCGTGCAAATGGTCGAAAACACGATTGCGCGAATGGCGAAAATTCCGCCGAAAAGCGTGGTCGCCGATGAAAAAGACCGTTTGAAATCGCTGCGCGATGATTTGAAAAACGTCATTTTCGGACAGGACGACGCGATCAATAAAGTCGTGGACGCGATTCAAATTTCCCGCGCCGGTCTCGGAGTGCAAACCAAACCCGTCGGCTCGTTTCTGTTTTCCGGTCCGACCGGAGTCGGCAAAACCGAATTATCGAAACAGTTGGCGGAACAACTCGGCATCGAATTTATGCGCTACGATATGAGCGAATACGCCGAACCGCACACGGTTTCGCGCTTAATCGGTGCGCCGCCGGGCTACGTCGGATTCGATCAGGGCGGACTTTTGACCGAAGCGATTATGCGAACGCCGCACGCCGTTTTAGTTTTAGACGAAATCGAAAAGGCGCATCCGAATCTTTTCAATTTACTTTTGCAGGTGATGGACTCGGCGACTCTGACCGACAATAACGGCAAAAAAGCCGATTTTCGCAACGTGATTTTGATTATGACAACCAACGCGGGCGCACGAGAGTTGTCGAGCGGCGGTGTCGGTTTCCGCAATCAGAGCGAATCGAAAGGACAAGCGAAAGGCGCGATTGAACGCACATTCTCGCCCGAATTTCGCAATCGGCTCGACGCTTGGGTTCCGTTCAAAGCTCTTGATTTGGCAAATATCACGTCAATCGTTGATAAATTTATCAAGGAGTTAAACGGGCAGCTCGCCGAAAAGCGCGTGTTAATTATACTTGACGATTTGGCGAAAGAATGGCTGGCGAAAAACGGCTTCGACGGCAAATACGGCGCACGTCCGATGGCGCGGCTGATTCACGATAAAATCAAACAGCCGCTCGCGCACGAAATCCTTTTTGGCAAACTCTCCGACGGCGGCAGCGTTGCAGTTACTGTCAAAGACGACGAGTTGGTTTTGGAATTTTGATTTGCGATGAAAAATTTGGGCGCGTTCTGAAAGGTTTCGGAACGCGCTTTGCGTGAACTTACAACTCTCTGTGACCAATGGTTTTAAGACCGTTACACGCATATTTTCGCAAACAAGTTTCAAGCAATTTTTTCCTAAAACTGTTTCAAATTATTTACGTCCGACGCATTTTACATTTTTTTCGATTGTGCAAAACTCCCAAACATTATGAAAATCCTTACCTGCATCCGTTAAGACAGCCGTCGCTTTCAACATTTGTTTCGTCCTTGTTAAGAGAGGTCGCGCAACTCCGTCTTTGGTTTCACTTTCTCTATAAAATAATAAATTTTTATGTCTATAAATACGGATAATTCTGCCGGGCAGACGGAGAATAATTCTTTCTGGTCAATTCTGCGCGAAGCCGTCGCCGGTTCCGAGCGCGACTTTACGACCGGCTCAATCGGTTTAGCGATTTTTTTATTGAGCGTTCCGATGATTTTGGAAATGTTTATGGAGAGCGTTTTCGCCATCGTAGACATTTATTTCGTCGGGCATCTGGGCGCGGATTCGGTGGCGATTGTCGGTTTGACCGAATCAATGCTGGCGATTGTCTACGCCGTCGCCATCGGTTTGAGCATCGGCGCGACGGCAACAGTCGCCCGACGAACCGGCGAAAAAGACCAGGAAGGCGCGGCGCGAACGGCGGCACACGCCATCTATTTGGGTGTGATTGTTTCGCTGGTGATGAGCGTCGTCGGCATCGTTTTCGCGCCCGTTTTTCTGCGGCTGCTCGGCGCGGAACCGCAGGTGATCGCTGAAGGCACGACGTTCACCAGGATTATGCTCGGCGGCAACGCGGTCATCGTTTTTCTGTTTCTGCTGAACGCGATTTTTCGCGGCGCGGGCGACGCGGCGATTGCGATGCGCGTTTTGTTTCTGGCAAATCTTTTGAACATCGTTCTCGCGCCGTGTTTTATTATGGGCGCGGATATTTTCGCTTTTTTGGGAATCGGCGCGCCGCAGTGGTTGATTGATAATTGGATTTTTCCGAAACTCGGCGTGACCGGCGCGGCAATCGGCACGACCATCGGGCGCGGGGTCGGCGTTCTGTTCGCGGCATATTGGCTGTTTCGTCCGGGCGGGCGCATCACGATTCGCAAAGAGTATTGGCGGTATGATTCGGAAATTATGTCGAGTTTGGTTAAAATCGCCGCGCCCGCCGTTTTGCAGTTCACGATTGCGACGGCAAGTTGGAGCGCGTTAGTTCGCGTCGTCGCCGGATTCGGCAGCGGAGCGATTGCCGGTTACGTCATTGGTCTGCGCGTGATTATGTTCGCGCTGCTGCCGGCGATTGGTTTGAGCAACGCGGCGGCAACGCTCGTCGGGCAAAACCTGGGCGCGGGCAAACCGGAACGCGCCGAAGCGTCAGTGTGGAAAGCGGCGTTCGTCAATGCGGCGGTTCTCGGCGCGGTCAGTTTGATATTTTTATTTTTCTCAAATCGAATCGTCGGATTTTTCACCGACGAAGCGGAAGTTTTAGCTTACGGCACAAACTGTTTGCACATCGTCGCCTACGGTTTCGTGTTCTACGCTTTCGGGATGGTTTTGGAATCGTCATTTAACGGCGCGGGCGACACTTGGACACCGACTTATTTGAATCTTTTTATTTTCTGGATGTTCGAGATTCCGCTCGCCTACTTGCTGGCGTATCATTTCGGACTTGGACCGGACGGCGTTTTCTGGGCGATAACCGTGGCATTTTCGGTGCTGGCAATCGTTTCGGCGTTTCTTTTCAGACGCGGAAAGTGGAAGCTGAAAGTTGTCTAAAAGTAGAAGTCAGAATCCAGAAGCCGAAATTCTAATCTGAAAGCGATGCTGACTTCTGCTTTCTGGTTTCTGATTTTTCACCACTTTATTGTTTTCATTGCAAGCGACGCTGGAGAAGCTAAAATTGTAATAAAAGTTACTCCCAAATTTTCTTAGAAGCTGTTTGGAAACTTGGGTTTAGTCGCCAAAGACGACCAACATTATAGCCCAGCGAGAATCGCTGGTCTGACGGAAAACAATTCAACGCTCGCTGAAAGCGAGCAACATCAGATTGATTGTTCGACGCTTTCAGCGTCGGGACGCTGACCGAACGCCAACCCAGCGATTCTCGCTGGGCTATAATGTTGGTCATCTTCGATGACCAACAACGATAATTTTCGAGTTTCCAAACAGCTTCTAAACGATAAGTTTCGGCTCGGCTTCGTCTTCCTCAATCGGCGGTTTGTCTTCTTCGTCCGGCGGTTCTTCAATCGGTACGCTGCGGCTGCCGTCCGGCGGCACGGGAATATCTTCATCCGGTCTTTCAACGTCTTGATGGCGCGGATGACTGCCGAAATCATCTTCCGTTTCAGTTGAATTTACGTCCGGGTTTGGAATGTTTTGCACGTCCTGCATAATCGAATGTCTCCTTTTGCTAAATTTAGAAGCGATAGGTGCAAACCTCGTGCCTGTGAAATTCGTATCGAATAAAGTCACCGGCGCAACTGTTTCAGTCCGGCAAGTCAGATCGAATCGCAACGCAAGCGAGCAGGCGGGCAGACGACCCGCGCCGATATTCAACCGATTAAAAAGTCGGTTTTGTCCGAATCAACTACCTTTGGTTTTTCAAAATATAAGCGGTCGAATGTTTTTGCGGCAGCGAAACCCGAAAAATGCTTTCCGGTGTCTGGACATTTAGCTTATTGCCGAAACGCCGCGCGGTCGCAAATTCCAATTCGACCGGATAGTTGACGACTTCCCTGCCGCCGAGGGAAAAGTCCGTGCCGCCGATTAAGACAAATTCTTCCGGCAAAATTTCGCCCGCGCTCAGACGCGCCCACAAAAAACGAAAGTTCGTGTTGAAAATTTCGGTGCGAACGATTTGCCCGCCGTCGGCGAAAACCAGCAAATCCTGATAACCTCGAAAATTAATAACGAAAGCGCGTCCGCCGCAAACCGGAGTTTCATAAACCTGCGGCGCGTCAATTCCGGTTTCGACCGGCAGCAGAAACGTAAAAAATTCTTGTGCGCCGGTTCCGCTCGAAGCGTATTGCAAAAGCGGCGCGGCGAGTTTTCTGCCAAGACAATCGGAAATCGAGCCTTCGTTTTTCTGCCAATTTCCGTTGTCGCCAAAGGTGAAAAGCCGCAGACCGCTTTCCGCATCGCTCGCTTCGCCGACGCACACGATGCCGTTTTCCGCCGTTTCGATCTGCGGATTAGTTTCGTGATTAAAGTGAAAATTCAGTTGATAATCGTGTTTGCCCGCCGTTTTGACAAAATCCCTGACAATCCAATAATCGTTTTTCAAAGATAAAATGCTGCGCGTGTGCGTCGCGGGCGCGGCGAGCCGTTCGTAGCCGTCGTGCGAACCTTCAAAAAAATCGAAACGATCCTGGGCAATCCACTTTTTCAAATCGGCGTTCGCTTTGGTCGTCCAGCTAAATTTCCCGCCCGGTTCCGACTGCGATACGCCGTCAATCATTAAAGTATTGTGCGCGGCGGTCGAACGAAACGCATCGCGCAAGGCAGGCGATTCGTGATAAGTGTAAGTTCCCGCGTCAACCAGCATCGTTTTGCCGCCGACCGCTAAATCAATCGAGAGTGCGTCGGCGTGTCCGTGTCCGCCGCTTAAAGAGCCGAGTTTGCCGCAGTCAACCAGCAGATAATTATCCGTCTCCAGCCAGCCGTCGCGCATTACGAAATAGCCGCCGTCGGCAAATGCCGACGAATCCTCAACCGGTTTTCGCGCCCGCAAAAAATCGTAACTTTGTGCGCCCGCGCCGCCGAGCAGCCATAGCGTTTCTTCGGCAAATTCACCGGCAACCAATTTGTAATCGCCGCGCTCGAACAAAATCGCATTGGTTGACAGAACAGCGCGAAAGTCAACGCATTTCCGGCTGCCGTGCGGCAGACAACTGCCGCCGTCGTCGTCACCGATCAGCGGTGTCGTGCCGTCGGGACGAGTCGCCGCCATCAGAAAATCAGTCAGCGACTGTAGTTTCGCGCCGAGTTCCATCTGCAAATCCTTTTCGGCTTCTTCGCCGCCGAGAGTTTTCAGAATAAGAAAATGCGTGTAAAAATCCGCCGTGTAACGCTGATACCAGGTTGACTGCTCGAAATATACGCCGTCGGGCAAAATTTGCCGACCCAGTTCTTCAAAAAGAATTCTCTCGCCCGTTTCGCGCCAGTTTTTCGCCGCTTTGAAAAATTGAAACTGCGTTCCGAGATAGTAAAGTCCCAACGCTTCACCCGTCAGATGCGTATTCGGGCTGTAATAAGTCGAAAGGTATTTCAAAAGATGTCTGCCGTGCTGATGAACGAATTTCAGAGCTTTCTGAAAAATCTCCGGCGTGAAGTGAACCGAATCTTTGAAAAAATGGAACGCCCAAGTCCACGAGATCACCCGAAACGCCACTTCCAGACTGCTCGCCCAATTGATGCCGCTGCCGGGCGGATTTTTCCGCATCCAGTCGTCGAGATGCGCGGCGAAAGTTTTCGCGTAACGCTCGTCGCCGGTCAGCCAGTAGGCGACACCGAGCGTGAAAAAGTATTGGTGACGACTAAGCTCGCAAACGATTTTTTTGTCGCCGGTTTCGGTCGTCGCCAGGTCGTCGAACTGTTTCCAATGCTTGCGCGGAATATGTTTGTCGGCAAGCGGTTCGTAATGCCAATTAACCGGCGTGCCGAAATCTAAATCCTGATAGCCGAGCAAATCGAATTTGCCGACGACGATTTTTTCGGCTTTTTCGATGAACGTCTTCGCGCTCGCGCCGAACCGACTTTCGTAAATTTCTAAAATTTCTTTTTTCTCTCGAAAAGCCGGAAAAAAATTAAACTGCGCGTCTTCGTAAAATTTCTCGAACAGATTTCCCGCCGTAACATTTTCGCCGCCGAACGCCGCGCCGTCAATCAGTTGAACAAAATCCGCATCCGACGGCAGTTTGCCGCTCAACCCGATTTGCTCGGCGCGGGCAAAAACGGCTTGTTCGCCGCGTGTGCGAAGTTCCTTCAAACTGCGTCCTTTTATTTTTTTGATTTTATCGAGCGGGTTTGTCATCTTTTCTACTGTTGCCACTAACATAAACAGTTTTATTTTTGAGTTTTCGCCTAAACTTTTATTTATATGCAGGTGAGAAAAAGTTTCGCAGCGTTTTGGTTTTCGTTCAGAGTCCACGCTTGAGCGTGTTTTTCCGCCAGCGCAGCGCGGCGGAAAACAAACTAAAGTTTGGACTCTGAACGAAAACCAAAATCCCGATATACTTTTTCTCACCTGTTTATTTAACCGCTGACGATTCGGTTTTGACAAATTCGTCGGCTGCCAACCGAAACTAACTCGCCATCAAATTTTGAAACGAGAATGCCATTTAAAAACGCCGCGTCCGGTTGAAAACCGGCAGTCCGGTAAATATAAGTGGCAATCGCAGTTAAATTCCAGAAGTCGAAACACGATGTGCCGTTCAACGCCGCACTTTTTCCTCAACGGCAAACCGCCTCCTGAATTTGATTGAGCATCGAAACCGGCGCGTTGTCCGGCGCGAATAAACGGCTGACGCGCGAGCCGCAAAGAGTATTTCTCAAATTGTTCAAAAAATTCCTTAATAAATCAAGCGTCCGTAAATTTTCGATGCCAAAGTTCCAGCATAAATAAAACCCAGAGCGCGTAGGAATGATCGCGCCGCTGTTTTTCGTGTTCGTCGAGCAGCGTTTTGATGTATTTCGGCTCGAAATAGCCGCGCTCCAAAGTTCTTTTTTCAAACAAAGTTTCGTGGATTCGCTGCCGCAGATGCGAATTTATCCACTCGTTAATCGGCACACCGAAGCCTTGTTTCGGGCGGTCGAGAATCGCGTCGGGAACGATTCCGCGCACGGCTTTCCTGAAAATATACTTTGTTTCCAAACCTTTCAGTTTCAAATCCGTCGGAATTTGCATCACGAAATCAATCAATTTATGGTCGAGCAAAGGCACTCTCGCTTCGAGCGATGCCGCCATACTCATCCGGTCAACCTTCGTCAAAATATCCGAGGGCAGATAAGTTTTGCTGTCGAGATAAAGCAGATTATCGAGCGGATTGCCGGTCGAGATGCGGGCGGCGATGCTCCGAAATGACTTTTCGCCCGCGCCGAAATCGCCGTTCAGTTCGTTCAAAAACTCTTTTTTATAAAGCGATTTGCGCTGCATTCCGTTAAAATGCGAAACGCTGTCAATGTAACGGTCAACCGCGTCGAGCGAAGCGTTATAAAGGTAATTTTTCCCTTTCGCGCCGTGCGGCAGATTTTCGCTCAAAGGTTTTAAGAGATTTTCCCGAAAGGTGCGCGGCAGTTTGTTCAAACCGCTGCGTCGTTTGTCGGTGACGTAGCGCGTGTAACCGGCGAAAAGCTCGTCGCCGCCGTCGCCCGACAGCACGACGGTGACGTATTCACGCGCCATTTTGGAAACCATAAACGTCGGCAAACTCGACGGATCGGCAAACGGTTCGTCAAAATGCCAGACGAGTTCGTCAATCATCTCGACTAAATCCGGTGTCACGACGAATTCGTGATGTTCGGTCTTAAAATGTTTTGCCGCCAGGCGGGCGTATTTCAACTCGTTGAACGAATCTTCGTTAAAACCGATGGAAAAAGTTTTGACCGGCTGGTCGGAAAGCTGCGCCATTATTCCGACAATCGCGCTCGAATCAACGCCGCCCGACAGAAACGCCCCCAACGGAACTTCGGAAATCAAGCGAATTTTAACCGCTTCTCTTAATAGTTCGCGCAATTCTTCGACGTATTCGGCTTCGCTTTTGATCGTTGTAATTTTTTCGTATTGGAAATCCCAATACTTGTGCGTTTCGATTTCGCCGTTTTTGAAAATCAAATAATTGGCGGGCGCGAGCTTTCGCACCGTTTTGAAAATGCAGAATTCTTCCGGCACGTAACCGAAAGTCAAATAAGCGTCGAGCGCGGCGCGATCCACCGTTTTTTCTATTTCGCCGTGCGCGAGCAAAACTTTTAACTCCGAACCGAAAACGAAATTTCCTTTTTCGGTCAAAGCGTAGAAAAGTGGCTTTTTGCCGACTCTATCGCGGGCGATAAACAGCGATTCTTCACGTTTATTCCAAATCGCAAACGCGAACATTCCGCGCAGTTTTTCCAGACACGCCGCGCCGAATTCACGGTAAGCCAGCAAAATCGTTTCGGTGTCGGAGTTGGTTTTAAAGCGGTGTCCGAGAGATTCGAGTTCGGCTTTGAGTTCGCGGTAGTTGTAAATTTCGCCGTTAAAAACGATGACTAAATTTGCGTCTTCGCTGTAAATCGGCTGCTGTCCGCCTTTCAAATCAATAATCGAAAGCCGCCGCATTCCGAGCGCGGCACGTCCTTCGACGCATAAACCTTGTTCGTCAGGTCCGCGATGCTCGATGATTTTGCACATTTTATCAAGCAGAATTTCTCGCTCAACTGTCGGCGCATCTTTTTCTCTGGAAACGAATCCGGCTATTCCGCACATATCAATTTTGGACTTCAGATTTTGGATTTTGGATTGTAACTTTTTTAACAAACGGCAGCAGACGACGAATAAAGGATTTTATTTTCTCTTTTTCGTCGTTCTCGATCACCCCGAAAAAGTTCACGGCGAAAAGATAAATCGGCGCAAAAACCAGCGCACAACTGCCTAAAACCAAATTGCCCGCGATAAAATCAACGATGCTCGTGCGCGGCGCACTGAAAATCATCGGAGGCAAATGTTCGCCCCACCAGAAAATTTGTTCGCTCAATCCCCAATAAAACAGGTAGGTGAAAAATCCCGCCAGCAGACTCGCGGCGGCGATTTTGCCGATGTTCTTAAGCAAAAATAAATCGCGCCTGCCGGCGTTTAATTTTTTTAAAACGATGGCGGTCGAAACCAAACGGTCAACGAAAGCCGTCACGACGACAATCGCAATCATCCCGCGCAAATCGAAATTTTGAATGCCGAAATACAGCGCGGGAATCAGCGCGACGATGATTAAAACGCGCAGGGTCAGCAGCAGTCTGCCGAGTTCCTTGTAGGCGCGAACAATCGGGTCGGTGACGAGAATATACATCGGCAGAAGTGTGATGTTAATCAGAAAAACCGGCACACTCGCCAGATAATCGCGCGTAAAGAGCGTCGTGATAAAAGTTTGCGCCGTAATCATCAAAAAGATGTAAATCGGGAAATAAAAAAACGCCAGCTTTTGCATTATCCGCGCCGTCAGACGAATTATTCCTGGTTTGTCGCCGCGTGACTGTAATTCGCTCATTCGCGGAATCAAAACCGATGTCACCGATTCGGCGAGCATCGCAATTAAAGGCAGTTCAAAACATCCGATGGCGTAAATCGCAAATTCGGCTGAACCGAATTGATAACCGACGAAATAATTGTGAATGTCGGTTTGCAGAGTCCAGAGCAAGCTCGCCAAACCAAACGGCAGAGCGTAGAAAAGCTGTTCGCGGAAAAACGAAGCGTCGAATGCCGTCCAAAATTTCGGAAACCGTGAATTGAGATAAACGAGCAGCACGATTGTTTGAATTGCCGCCTGCGCCATCGCCGCATAGACAAAGGCTTCGACGGTCGTAAAAATGATGACTGCCGAAATCATCAAAGCGGTTTTCGTCATCTGCGCGAGAATGATAAACGCCGTCGCCGCTCGCGGTTCGCGGTTGGCGACCGGCACGATTTCCAAATAAGAGGAAAATATCCAGAGCCAGATGACTACGCCGATTTTCGGCGCGAGCCGGGTGATTTCCGCGCTGTGAAAGATGTTGCCGATAAGCTGCGGATAAAAATAAAGCGTCAGACAGGCAATGCCGCCGACCGTGAAATTAAAAAGCAGCGTGTTGATAATCACCGCCGGACGGCGCACGGTTTCACGGGCGAGAAAATAATACGCGCTCATTCCGAAGCCGAGCATCAAGATGATATTGGCGTTGATGATGACGAGAAAAACCTGCCGGTAGACCCCGACTTGCTCTTGACTTAGATACCGGACAATCAACAAAGGCAGCAGGAAACTAAAGCCGAAGCCGACGACCTTTGCAAACAAAAGCCACACGCTCTGCATTTTTAATGAAGATGTTTTGATTGAAGTTTCTTCCAATTTGACTCTCTTGTCTGTTTTTCAAGCGGCTTGATTAAAAGTGGCAGAGGTTTCCTCTGCGTCTTTTGCCTCGCGGATCGGCTCCCAGCGAGCGTAGCGTTCGCCGCTCAAAAATTTGTAAAAGGCGACGAGCGAAGCTAAATTCGTCAGCGTGAAATAAAGCGGAATGGCGAAAATGCCGATGCTTTTCCCGCCGCGCTCCAAAAGCCAGCCGGTCACGGCGATTAAATAAAAGAGAATTTGCAGCGCGGTGAAAACGGCGAAGACAACCGACGAAAAAGCGAGTATTGCCGAGGAAAGAAAAATTAAAATCAGGAAAAGCGATACGCTGTAACGCAGAAGTTTATGCGAGATGAGTTGAACGGCGAAAAAGCCGCCGCGGAACGGGTTAAGCATCGTCCGGTTGCGCCATAAATCCGTCAAGGTTTGCGAAATAACCCGCACACGCATCTGAAATTCTTTGTCGGTGCGGCGGTTGGTTTCCTCGGTGCAGACGGCGTTCGGCTCATAAACCGAGCGCAAATTCTGCCGGTAAATTACCGTGCAAATCAGAAAATCGGAACACGCTTCGGCATACAGCGGGCGATACGCCGATTTTCTGACGGCGTATAAACAACCCGACGCGCCGATCAGCGAGCAGGCGCGGCTTTCGCTTCGCTTGATAAAAGTTTCGTAGCTCCAATAACTTTTCGCGCCCTTGCCGACGGTCGAGCGCGAGTGGTCAACGTAAATTAATCTGCCCGCCACGCAGCCGATTGTTTCGTCGGCAAAGTTCGGCAGCATCGCGGTCAGCACATCCGGCTCATACATCGTCGTCGCGTCGGAAAACAAAATGATTTCGCCCGCCGCCTTTTCGACCGCCGCGTTCTGCGCCATCGTTTTGCCGAGCCGTTCGAGTTGGCGGTGCAGCTTTACGCCGCTCGCCGCAAAGGATTTGACGATTTCGTCGGTCTGGTCGGTCGAACAGTCGGAAGCGACGAGAATTTCGAGTTTGTCTTTCGGATACTCAATCAGCAACGTGTTTTCTAGTTTGCCGCGCAAATCTCTTTCCTCATTATAAGCGGTTATTAAAACGGTGACGGTCGGCTCGAAGGCGGATTTTTTAATTTCCAGCGGCTTCATCCGGCTGACCAGATACACCAATAGTGGATAGCCGAGATAAACGTAAATCATTGCGGCGGCACTTATTCCAAAAACTATTTGCGCGGTTTTTTCCACCAATTTTTCTAAACCGTCGGCAACCCGAACACGTCTTTTTCCGATTCCTCGATTCCTTTTTCGATTTTGTAAATTCGCCTAAAAGCCACGGCGTAACCGATTAGATAATAGACAAACCAATTATACGCTACCGAAACGAAGAAACTCGAAGTCATATAACCGACGATGCTCGCCTGCAGCCCGATTGCCATATAGTAAAACCAATTCCGTTCGTTTTTATCAAACAATGTGCGCTCAATCGCGCCGAGTTTGCGAAACGGACTAATCATAAAAATCAAATAAACCAACAAGCCGAGAACTCCGAGTTCGGACGAAACCTGCGTGAAGGCGTTATGCGAGACCAGATTGTTAAATCCGACAATCGGAAAATTGCCGATGCCGATTCCCCAGGGATTTCGCAGAGTGACGATTATCGAGCGTTCGAGAATCTCGCGGCGTTGACCGTTTGAGCCGACCGGATCGAGCGAGGGAATAAAAATCGATAAAATCCGCAAACCGTAATTGCCGGGCGCGAATAATATAAACGCTCCGCTGACGACCATTGACGCGAGACTGATATTGAAGCGGTTTCCGCGTCCGAGCTTCCAGGCTAAAACCGCGCCGACCGCGATCAAACCGAGAAATCCGCCGCGCGAAAACGTCACCATATTGGCGGCGATAAAAAGTCCCGCCATCATAAAATAAACGACGCGCATCAGTTTGCGGCGGCTGCCGAAACCGAGCGCGACGGCAATCGGTGTCATCGTCACCAAATGCAGAGCCATATCGTTCGGATTGCCGAAAAGTCCGGCGACTTCAACGCCTACGCGATAGCCCTCGACCTTAAACTCGCCTTTCATATAAAGGTCAACCGCCGTGTAGCTCAGATAAATTCCGACCGCCAGGGAAAGCCAGATTAAACCCATTAAACGCCGCCGCGTCCGCAAAACATTGACCATCACGATAAACATCACCACCGCCTTGATAAACGTCTCGTTAAAAGTCGTCCAGGCGAGCGGCGGGTCTTTGGCAATCGGCATCGTCACGAGCGCGATCAAAGTCAAAGCTAAAACGCATTTGACTTCAGTAGAAAACATTGTTAGCGAGCCTTCTGTGGAAAGCTGTGTCGGAAGATAGACGGCGAGTGTCGCCAGCGCGAAAATGAAAGCTGAGGTTGATAGAAACGACAACCCGGAAACTAATTCGTAAGGACGAAAAAATACTAAAATCGAAAAAAGGTAAAGCCCGATATAAGTTAAAGTATGCCCGTTGCGCGTGAGCCATTTTTCGTTGTTCAAAAGGTCGCGGTCTTTCTCAGCCTTTTTTTCCTTCTTTTTCCGTTTGGTTTGCTGGGCAAACGGTATTTCCTCGGCGGGCGGGCTGCTGATCGCCGCCGCCAAGATATTTTCCGCCGGAACTGATTTTATTTCTTCTAAAATCGTTTCCGGCGGAATTTCATTTGCCGCTTTTTTATGTGGCTCGACTAACTTACCGGCTGGTAAATTTTCTTTGGTTCGGCTGCCTGAGAATTTAAGCGTTGGTTGGTCGTGAGAATTTGTCGCGCCTTTTTTAAGCGGAGCGGTGAGCGTTTGATAATTTGATTTTTTGTTTTTTTCGGCAGGCATCAATAAACTTTCGCAACATCAACGGCGGAAGATTTTTATAGTTAGCGGTAATTCTAATTGATTCTTGTGAAAAGTTCGCTAATGACATTTTATCATTTTCGGGCGAGAGCAAGAAAAGTGAGAAGTGAGAAGTGAGAAGTGAGAAGTGAGAAGTGAAAAACTGTTCTATTTCTCATTTCTCACTTCTCACTTCTCACTTTTAGGCGGTGACATTTTCGACCGCAATAATGCCGCGCACGGTGTGGCGCAGAGCTTTTTCAAAATGTCTGGCTTCGTTCACGCCGTTAAAGGAAAGCCGCTGTAAATTCGACTCGATGCGTTTGCGGTAATCCGAAACCAAAGAATCGGAAACGCCGAGCATTTCCGCTACTTCAAGCTGCGTTCCGCTGTCGGAAATCAAGTAGCAATGCCACAAAACGCTGATCATCCGATTATATTGTTTTGCTTTACCACGCACGGATTTGTTTAATTCACCCAGGAAATTTTCGACGAAATCCGCCGCCGTGATCTCCGCCTCGCGCCGCAGAACATTTTGTTCGGGATTCTCGCGCGTGTCTGGATAATCGAATTCCATTTTATCTTCTTCGCCGCCGTCGGTTGCGCCGCCGACCGGAACCAAATAAATATCCATAATCGGCAGCCGCGACATCACGAACGAGCGCAGCGAGCGCACGTCAACCGGCGAATCAATCGCTTTGAAAACGCGGACGATCAATTTTTCCAGTTCGACGTTGCTGATGACGATTTGCGCGTCGCCCGTGCAGCCGACCATTCGCGTATCACGGCTCTGAAACGAAACGGTTTTGACGCGCTCTTCCATTTCCTGGACGTTGCGCCGCGATTTCTCGTTTTTCCAGTCAGCCAAACCGTAAAGCCTATCGGCTAAACGCCGATGCACGTCGGGATTATTGATATTATCGAACCGCTTGAAGATTTTGCCGGTCTGAATCAAAGTCGAGACGCGCCGCGCCAGCCGATACGATTCGGGATAGCGTTTGCGAAGCTCGGCGGTCAGCATATTGGTCAGTTCGATCTGGCTGATTTCCGCTTCGATTTCCGGGTCGGACATCTGCGTGTCAATATAATGCGCGAACCGTTCTTTGCCCAGCAGCGCGACGAAAAGCTCCTGCGTTAAATCCGTGTAAGCGTTGTGTTTTCCTTCTTCGACGAGAAACCCCGCGCGTTTTGAAGCCCGCACGAGCGGATGCGATGAAACGATCCGGTGAAGCTCCGTCCAAATCTGGTTGACATCAGATTTCTTGAGACTTTCGTTCCATTTTCCGACCTTGATCTGACGGCTTTGAATCGGTCTCGGCGGACGTTCCTGCTCTTTGGTTGCATTCATATTTAACCTTTGTTTGATTGGGCTGATTTTGATTTGGCGATTGATTTTTTAGAAAGCTATGCCTGCGCCGCTAATCCAAAGTGAAAATCTCTTCCCGTTGAGATATTTCTTCCACTTCCGGCGAATTTCTTCTAAGATTGGTTAGAAAAATTTAAATTAACTCCGATCTGTTAGTAGTTAATCTGGTAGGTTGGTCGGCTTGATTGGATGCTCTTCCCGACAACAAGTTAAATGGTAGCAATTATTTCCAATTTGGGCAACAGTTTTTTGTATCTTTTTAATTTGTTTAACGAATTCGGTAAAGTTAATGATTGCAGTAATTAAATAATGGCTTCTTTAATCAAGCCAATCTATGCGATAATTATTTTGAAATTTAATTACTCAAGTTTTGGAAGCGGGCGGGCATTGCGGATTTATTTTTGTTGTAGCACAAATATTTTCGTCTTAAAGTTTCCGGCGCACGGATTCGGTAAAATTTCCGGTCAACCTTTTGTAATATGTTTTCGTTAAAAATGGTAACTTTTTGTAAAACACCGACTTGCCCTTCGTCGCAGGAACTGCTGGCTTTTGAAAACAATCGAGAGTCGGCTAAAGAACGTGAGGAAATTGAAACGCATCTTGCCGTCTGCGAGTTCTGCACATCAGAGGTCGAATTTTACGCGCATTATCCGCAAGCCGAAGAAACAGTCGCTAAAGTCGAGATTCCGATTCCGCTCTACGAACTTGCCGAGGCACTTTTAGGTAATAAGCACAAAGATTTTTCCACGCTCAACAAACTCCTTTGCGAAAGCGAAGGAGTGAAGATTTAAAGTGGGAAGTGATAAGTGATAAGTGATAAGTGATAAGTGATAAGTGATAAGTGATAAGTGATAAGTGATAAGTGATAAGTGATAAGTGATAAGTGATAGGTGAGAAAGCCGTCTGAAATAAACATTTACATTTATCTCAGACGGCTTTTTACTTATCACTTATCACCTCTCACTTATCACTTTTCACCTAATTGCCGCAGATTTCGTCAATCGCTTCTTCGTATTTTTCGTCAATCACGCCGCGTTTGATTTTTAAGGTCGGAGTCATTTCGCCTTTATCAATCGAAAATTCGCGCGACAATAAATACACTTTTTTGACGCGCTCGTAATCGTTCATCTCGCGGGTAAATTCGCCGGCATCGCGCTGAACTCTTTTGATAACGTGCGGGTTTTCGCAAAGTTCTTCACGCGAACCTTCCGCACTGATTCCTTCTTCCTTCAAAGTTTGTTTGAGCGTTTCCCAATCCGGCACGATCAACGCGCCGACTTGTTTCCGCCCGGAACCGACGGCGACGGCTTGCGAGACGAGCGGCGATTGCTTTAGAAGACTCTCGACTTGCTGCGGCGCGATATATTTGCCGTTCGACAATTTGAATAAATCTTTTTTGCGGTCGGTGATAAAAAAATGTCCGTCTTCGTCCACATAGCCGACATCGCCCGTGTGATAAAAGCCGTCTTCGTCAATGACTTTGGCGGTTTCTTCCGGGTTATTGAGATAGCCGCGCATCACGTTTTTACCGCGAATCAGAATTTCGCCGTCCGATTCGGCAATTTTCATTTCGATGTTTTCAAACGGCGTTCCGATTGAGCCGACTTTGCTGTCTTCCGGGCGATTAACGCAGGTCACGCAGGCTTCGGTCATTCCGTAACCCTGCAAAACCGGAATGCCCGCCGCCCAAAATGCGTTCGAGAGTTTTCTGGAAAGCGGTGCGCCGCCCGATACGAAAAAGCGAATGCTGCCGCCAACGCCCGCCCGCCATTTGGAAAAAACGAGCCGACCGGCGACGGCGTGTTTGAAAGATAAGCCTAAAGATAACGATTCGCCTTTGTCTTTGGCGTTCCAGTAATCCTGTCCGACCGTCAAAGCCCAATCGAAAAGCGAAGTTCGCCAACCGCCCGCCGCTTTCCCTTTTTTGACGATTTTGTGATAAACCTGCTCGAAAAGACGCGGCACGGCGGTCATAATCGTCGGTTTGACATCCGCCAGAAACGCGCCAATTTGGTCGAACGACGAGCAGAAATGAATTGCCACGCCGTTGGCGCACAAGACATAAAAAACCGTGCGCTCGAAGATATGCGAGAGCGGCAAAACCGCCAGCGAACGGTCGGTCGTTTTAATCGGCAGAGCTTTGGAAACGCCGATAATCGGCGTGATGAAATTTTGGTGCGTCAGCATCACGCCTTTCGGTTCGCCGGTCGTGCCGGAAGTATAAATAATCGTCGCCAAATCGTCGGTTTCAATCTGCGCGAGATTCGTTTCAAAAATCTGCGAGTCAACTTTTTCCAACTCTTTGCCGCGATTTTCGAGCATTTGATAAGTCATCGCGCGGTTATCGTTTTCGGGCAGCGCGTCGGCATCGAAGAAAATCAATTTCTCCAGTCGTTCGACCGATTGAATCGCGTTTTCGGCGTGACGAAAAATCTTTTTGCCCGACACGAACAGCATTTTCGCGCCCGAATCTTCGAGAATATACCGAATCTGCTCGACGGCTTGCGTCGTGTAAATCGGGACGTTGATGGCGCGAAGCGATAAAATCGCCAAATCGGTGAGCGACCATTCCGGGCGATTTTCCGAAATAACGGCAATGCGGTCGCCCGCTTTGACTCCTAAATCGGCGAGTCCGAGCGCGATAAATTTGATTTTTTCAATAATAATTTCGCCCGACAGATATTCCCACACATCATTGACTTTATGACTGAGCGCGTCGGGTTTATTATGGCGGCGAAACGATTCGAGACAAAAATGCGGAATCGTCTGCGGCAGATTTTCAAATCCAATTAAATTTTCAGCAATCATTATTAAAATCAACTCGTAAAATTTCAGATTTCTAGAGCAAACGTCCGATATTAACATTTTTGGTTACTATCGTCCTGCTTTGGCAAACTGCGTAAAGATTTGTTTTTCTTATTTTAGCTTGAGTTCGGAATAAGCTATCTGAATAAATTACTCGAACGGAGAAAGTGAGCGGGAGCTAAAACTTTGCACTGTTCACTAAACTAAGCAGGTAAACGAAATTAACAAGAGGTTTGCTTCTCGTTCAGAGTTGCAACTTGAAGACATTGAGAATAGCTTCAATACTCGTTGAAAATACTTACAAAAGTCATTGAGGACGAACCTCAACAAATCAAGCTCAATGTCCGCCATCATTTGAAAACATCATTTGCTAATGTCCAAACCGTCGTCTGCAAAGTGTTGTAATTATTTGCAAGTCACCATCGTCGCGTAAGACTACTTTTTCCTCTTCGTTGACGAGAAGAATAGAAATACTACGAGAATCATCAAAAAGAATGCAATTGAGAGCCAAATAAGTCCCCGGAATCGGTATACCTCAGGATTTGGCGTAGGCGGACCGCCAGCAGCCCAAAAATTCCCCGCCGCCATGTTCAAAGACAGGATGATGAACACCAGAATTCCCACTCCGATTAGTAATTTTATTGTGGTGCGCGACATTTAGCTTTTTGACCGACTATTGTAGATTCTCAAAGTCTTTTGTAACTCAAAAGAACCCAAACTTTAGTTTGCTTTTCCGCCGCGCTTTGCTGGCGGAAAAACACGTTGAAGCGCGGACTCTGAACGATGAGCAAAATCCCGCGAAACTTTTAATTACCTGCTTATTCGCTGTTCAGCGGAAAACTTTTCTCGTTCAACAGCGCACAGTCAATAACGAACAGTTGAATTTTCCTCTCGCTGCACAGTTCATCTCCGAACTCGCATTATTTTATTCAACTCCAATAACTGCGGTCAAGCGAGCGATAGCTGATCGCTTCGCTCAAGTGCGTCGGCTGAATGTTTTCGCAACCTTCCAAATCGGCAATCGTGCGGGCGACTTTCAAGATTCGGTCGTGCGCGCGGGCGGAAAGTCCTTGTTTGAGCATCGCGCGTTCGAGCAAATTTTCACTTTCGGCATCAATCGCGCAGAATTTGCGAATCTGCGTCGGCGACATCGCCGAATTTGAAAAAACGCCTTCGCCGGAAAATCTTGCGAGCTGCACGTCACGCGCTTCAATGACCCGCGCCCTAATCGTGGCGGAACTGTCGCCAACGGCAACGCCTTTGCCGCGCAGTTCTTTGAAATTAACGGCGGGAACGTCTATGTGAATATCAATTCTATCGAGCAGCGGACCGGAAATTCTGCCGACGTATCGCTGAATTTGCAGCGGCGAACATTGGCATTCGCGCTGTGAACCGAAGTAGCCGCACGGACACGGATTCATCGAAGCGACCAGCATAAAGCTCGATGGAAAAGTCAGCGACGTGGCGGCGCGTGAAATCGTCACCTGTTTATCTTCCATCGGCTGGCGCAGAACTTCGAGAACATTCCGATCAAATTCCGGCAGTTCGTCGAGAAACAAAACGCCGAGGTGAGCCAGTGAAACTTCGCCCGGTTTCGGAATCGAACCGCCGCCGATCAGTCCGGCTTGCGAAACCGTGTGATGCGGATTCTTGAACGGACGTTCGGTAATCAATCCGGTTTTTCCCGTCAGTCCGGCAACCGAATGAATTTTCGTAATTTCCAAAGATTCCTCAAATTCGAGCGGCGGCAAAATCGTCGGCAGACGTTTGGCGAGCATCGTTTTGCCCGAACCGGGCGGACCGATTAATAGAATGTTATGACCGCCCGCGCTGGCGATTTCCAGCGCGCGTTTGGTATTTTGCTGCCCGCGCACTTCCGAGAAATCCACGCGATAGCGGTTCTCAACGGCTTTCATCGAAGCAATATCCAGTTTGAGTGGCGAAACGTGCGGCTCGTTTCCGCTTTGAAAAGCGCGGCAGAGTTCGACCGCTTCACGCAAATCTTTGACCGGATAGACATCAACGCCTGAGACGACGGCGGCTTCGGTCGCGTTTTCTTCGGGCAGAAGCAAATTTTTAATGCCGTTTTCACGCGCTGTCAAAGCAATCGAAAGTGCGCCGCGCACCGGACGAACGCGCCCGTCGAGCGATAATTCGCCGATGCACAAAGTGTTTTTCAGCAAATCAACATTTCCCAAATCACCGTTCGCGCCTAAAATCCCCAGAGCAATCGGCAAATCGAAACTCGCGCCTTCTTTCCGCACGTCGGCGGGCGCGAGATTGATCGTCGTTTTGTGAAACGGAAAGAAAAAGCCGCTGTTCGTGATTGCCGCGCGGATGCGTTCACGCGATTCACGAATCGCGGTGTCGGGCAAACCGACGATCAAAACGGTCGGTGACGAATCGGCTTCGCCTTTGACCGGCTGCAAATTTACCTCGATGTCCACGATGAGCGCGTCAATGCCGTAGACGGCGGCGGATTGCGTCAGGAAAAGCATATTTTTTCATCTCAGACGGAAACGATTATGAAAATTCGGTATCGAGAGTTTATAACAGATTTCCGCGAAAATGTCAGATTTATCGGCGGCGTTGAAAATTTCTCGTCAAAGATTTCCGGCAAACCATAAAATTTAGTATTTACCTTTGGCGCATTTCGTCATAAAATAACGCTTGCCCGAAAAGCAACCAAAATTCGGAGGCGGCACATCATAAACACCAACGATTTACTAAATCCCGAAAACAATTTTTTAGGAGCAAATATGGACTTGACCTCGATTGCGATGGAGCGCGACGGCGTTTTACAGGTAGAGGAAAGCACCGGCAATCCGATTTTTCTTTTGTCTCCGGCGGCGCAAACCGAACCGCTCGACGCGAAAACGGCGGACTTTGAATTGGCGAAACTTGCCGCTCTGGGAAACATCGCCGCTTTTGAAATGCTTTACGAGCGTTATCATCGCCGGACTTATTCGCTCTGCCTGCGAATGACGAGCAGCCAGACCGAATCGGAAGATTTGACGCAGGAAGTTTTCATCCAGCTTTTTCGCAAAGTCGGCAGTTTTCGCGGCGATTCGGCTTTTTCCACCTGGCTTCATCGTTTGACGGTCAACCAGGTTTTGATGCACTTTCGGCGGCGCAGCGTGAAAAATGAAAAGACTTCGGAAGACGGCGAAATTCCCGAACAAATCGTTCCGGGAACGGAAAATCAGGCGAAAATGCCGGTTCTCGACCGCATCGCTCTGAAACGCGCGGTTGACCAGTTGCCGCCCGGTTATCGAAGCGCGTTCGTGCTGCACGATGTTCAGGGCTACGAACACGAAGAAGTGGCGCGGATTCTTGGAATCTCGGTCGGCACATCGAAATCCCAACTGCACAAAGCGCGATTAAAAATGCGCGGTTTGCTGATCCAAAAAAAAGCAGCCAAGTAGTTTGCAAAGATTTGTAAGGCAACCTAAAAGTTTCGACGGCAATCTATTAAAGTTGAAGCGCACAATTCGGTGATTATTACCAAAACCGGTCAATATTATTCTGCAAAATTTAGGAAATGAACTGCGAAGACTGTCAAAAATCAATCAGCGTTTATCTGGATAACGAGATCGAACCGGAAGTTTCGATGAGCATCCAGACGCATCTCGCTATTTGCGCCGAATGCGCTAAGATGTGCGAAGATTTTGCGATGATTCTCGACTTTTGCACACTCGACGAAGTGGAAACTTCATTGCCGCCGAATTCCAAAGCTCTCTGGTGCCGCATCAATAACCTGATTGAAACCGAAATCCCGCCGCCAACTGCTGTAAAAGTTACCGAACAAAACAAACCGAAACGAAGCTGGCAGTTTTCTTTTTCACAGGTTTTCGCGGCGGTTTTGGGAATTGCGGTCATCAGTTCTTTGCTGACGATTGTCGGAATTAAAAATTTTTCGGCGCAGGAACTTTCGGGAAATACCGCGCCGAGTATTTTCGACCGCGCACTAGGGAAAATCGGCATCATCGAAACACCGCAGCAAACCAGAGAAAATCGCATTAAAGAGCAGCAGACGGCGATTGATTATTGGAATAAGCGTGTGCAAACCAAAAGAGTCAATTGGAACGCCAATCTGCGCGAAGCGTTCGACCGCAATCTCAGCGAGATTGACCAAACCGTTTTTGAATACGACAAAATTTTACAGGAGAACCCGCACGACGACCTTTCGGGTGAAATGCTGGATTCAGCTTTGAACGAGAAAATGGCACTCTTACGCGAATTCTCCGAACTGTAAAACAGGCTTAAGCAATGAATTGGATTTTGAAAAATTTATTCGCCCGCCATAAAACTACGATGCTCATTTTAAGCGTAGTTTTTTTCTTTGCGGCTTCAGCGGCGGCGACGGTTGAGGTTTCCGCGCAGAAAAAATTCTCTAAAATTTATCCGGCGAGCAAAAATGTTCGTCTGCAGTTGATGAATCGCACCGGCACGGTCACGGTCGAAGGATGGGACAAACCGGAAATCAATATTTCGGCGTATCTCGAAGCACCGGCGGCGAACATCGAGCCGCAGAGTTTGTCCGGCACGGTTTATATCAATCTCGTCAGAGACAATCAAGGCAGAAACGAAGTCGGCAACGTCAATTTTCTGATTAAAGTTCCATATGACGCGATTGTTGACATCGAAACGAAAATCGGCAATTTGAACGTCAGCGGCGTGCGCGGCAGTCTCGTTCGGGCGCATATTTCATCGGAAGGCGACATCACTCTGACCAATATCAGCGCGGATAATGTCGCGGCGGAAAACGTCATCGGCGATATATTCTTCGACGGCAGCGTCACCGACGGTGGAAGTTATCGTTTCACCTCGACGCGCGGCAACATTAATCTTCGGATTCCGTTTAATTCTTCCTTCAAATTGATTGCCACCGCGCCTTCGACGCGCAACATTTCGCTCGGCGATTTCGGCGGCGCAAATATGAAATTCGTCAGCGACGGTCGGCGCGTCGTCGGACAATCGGGCGACGGCGGCGCGAGCATTTCAGTAACTAACCAGCGCGGCAGCATTTCCTTCATTCGCCGGTAAATTATTTCGCCGCCCGTTTGCCATACTCTTCTCTCAAAACCTGTTAATTTTTTTGGTAAGTTTTATTTCAAGACTCGGTTCGATTTCGTCCAACAATGAAAAATCAAAAGTTATTTGTTCTTTTTCTATTCGCGTTTTTCTCGATGAGCTTAACCGTCACCGTTTTCGCTCAAACCAAACCTTTAATCAAACGCACGAATTACAAAACCGAGACGGTTGAATTCGGGGTCGGCGGCACAATTTCAATCGTCGGTGCGCCGAACGGTTCAATTAAGGTTGAAGGCTGGCAGAAAAACGTCGTGGAAATTACGGCGGAAGTCGAGACGCAAGCCGCCAACGAAACGGATTTAGCGACGCTCGCCAAAATTAACGGTTTTGTCATCGAGGACGATTTCGGACATTTGCGAATCACGAGCATCGGCACACACGACAAAGATTACGTCAAGCGCGTGGCGAAAAAACTGCCGAAAAATTTGCTGGCGATGCCTTTTCGGATTGATTACGTCGTCAAAGTTCCGGTGTATTCGGATGTGACGATTGACGGCGGCAAAGGCGATTTGACCGTCTCGAACGTCGAAGGCGCACTGCGAATAAATTATCTCGAATCGAATGTTCGTTTGAATTTAGTCGGCGGCAGTCTCGTCGCCACCGTCGGCAAAGGTTTGGTGGAAATCGTTATTCCGAACCGCAGTTGGCGCGGGCGGAGCGTTGATATGCAGTTGGCAAGCGGAGATTTGAGCGTTCAAATGCCGCTCAATCTGAACGCGCACATTGACGCGAAAGTCTTGCGCGGCGGGCAAATCGAAAATGCGCTGACCAATTTGAAACCGCGCGACCGCACGAAATTTACCGAGAAATCCATCATCGCCAGAGCCGGGAACGGCGGCGCGGCGTTCAGCTTCACGGTCGGCGACGGAAATTTGAAATTGTTTGAAACCGGAAAATAAACGGTCGCCGGTTCGGATTTTGCAAAAGGAAAGTGATTAAGTTAAATTTTCTTATCGCTTTCCTTTTTTGTCTTTAAATTTATACTTTATGAGCATTAAATCAGATTTGTGGCTGCGCCGAATGGCAGTCGAACGGCAAATGATTACGCCTTTTCTGCCCGAATTGGTCAGAGAAGAAAACGGCAAACGAATAATCTCCGCCGGCGCATCGAGTTACGGTTACGATATGCGCCTTGCCGACGACGGCTTTCGCATTTTCTCGTCGGTCTACGGTTTGGAAATAGACCCGAAGCACTTTGACGAGAGTTCTTTAATCGAGCCGCCGCTCAGAACCGCCGAGGACGGTGCGCGGTATTATTTGTTGCCGCCGCATCATTACGGGTTAGGCGTGACGGTCGAAACCTTTAAAATGCCGCGCAATGTGACAGGTTTGGCGATTGGAAAATCTACATATGCCCGCGCCGGTCTGCTGGTGAACGCCACGCCGCTCGAAGCCGGTTGGGAAGGCAGATTAGTCGTCGAAATCGCCAATCTCGCCAATTTACCGCTGCGCGTCTACGTCAACGAAGGCATCGGACAAATCTTATTTTTTGAATCGGACGAAGACTGCGCCGTTTCATATTCGGATCGAGGCGGGAAATATCAAGGTCAAACCGGCTTAACCTACGCCAAAGTTTAAAGATTTGAAAACTGTCGTTATATTGTTCGGATCGGAATGTGTTTGAGAGTTTTTAGTTTTAAAAGGCGTTTGATTTGAAATAATCAAAATGCTATTGTTTCATCTGTGCAACAGAGTTTTTTAATGAGGTAATTTCAAAAATGACGACGCAAGCGACCACCGAACTCGAAACAACCGAAAATCAATTGACCGAATTGCCGGACAATCTGCGCTCGATCCGCGACATCGTGAAAGATTTGTCAAAGCCGATTGC
>JAJAZE010000315.1 GCA_026785925.1 Pyrinomonadaceae bacterium | reverse complement strand
GTTATTTCAGGTTTGGAGAAATCTTTTGAAGACGTGACCATTTTTCACGCCGGAACGAAAAAAGATTCCGACGGAAAAATTATCACCAACGGCGGGCGAGTTTTGGGCGTGACGGCGAGCGCGAAAACTTTGGACGAAGCGATTAAAAAAGCCTATCGCGCCGTCGGCGAAATCAGTTGGAGCGGAATGCAGTATCGCCGGGACATCGGAAAATAAAACCGGCGTTCAGAAACTGTCGCAAAAATACAAAAAAGCACTTTCGTTGTTCAGAGTCCAAACTTTAGTTTGCTGTTTTCGCCGCGCTTCGCTGGCGAAAACCATACGCGCGGGGCGTGGACTCTGAACATATAAAGTAGGATTTTTGAGATAGCTTCTAGTAATTTTTCAGAGTGTTCGCGTAGCTTTCAAAGTTTGATTTCATTTCCGCCAAACTGTCGCCGCCGAATTTTTCGCGCATCGAATTGGCGAGAACGACGGCGAGCATCGCTTCGCCAATTACGCCCGCCGCCGGAACCGCCGTCACATCCGAGCGTTCAAAGGCGGCTAAATCTTCTTTTTTGGTGTCAATATCAACCGAGCGCAGCGGCTTTTTTAAAGTCGAAATAGGTTTCAAATAACCGCGCACACGCAATTCTTCGCCGTTGGTAATGCCGCCTTCGAGTCCTCCGGCGCGATTAGTCGTGCGTTTAAAATTACCATTTTCAAACGTGATTTCGTCGTGAACTTTTGAACCGAAAAGTCCGGCGATTTCCACACCAATACCGATTTCGACGGCTTTGACGGCTTGGATTGACATAAAAGCCTGCGCGATTCTACCGTCGAGTTTTTCGTTCCAGGAAGTGTGCGAACCTAAACCGACGACGACGTTTTTGGCAACGACTTCAAAAATTCCGCCCAGCGTGTCACCATCAATTTTCGCTTGATCAATCAGTTCAATCATCTGCCGTTCGGTTTCGGCATCGGCGCATCGAAGCGGCGAATGTTCGTCAATCCGCTTGATTTCCTCAAAAGTGGCGGCGAGCGGTTTTTCGGGAACGCTGCCGAGTTTGACGACGTGATTAGTGATCTCTACGCCGAAGTTTTCGAGCAGTTGTTTGGCGATTGCTCCGCAAGCGACCCGCGCCGCCGTTTCCCGTGCCGAAGCGCGTTCGAGAATGTCGCGCAAATCGCGTGCGCCGAACTTTTGTCCGCCCGCGAGGTCGGCGTGTCCGGGACGCGGGCGCGTCACGAGTCGCGGATTTTTCGGCGCAATTGTCAACTTTTCGGCGGACATCACTTCCTGCCAATGAACAAAATCGCGGTTTTCAATCATCAATGCAACGGGTGCGCCGAGCGTCACGCCGTGCCGCACGCCGGACAAAATCTGCGCTTCATCTTTCTCGATTTTCTGCCGCCCGCCGCGCCCGTAACCTTGCTGTCTGCGCCACAATTCGTGATTTATTTTTTCGACATCAATTTCCAATCCGGCGGGCAAACCTTCGACGACGGCGACGAGGGCTTTGCCGTGCGATTCACCGGCAGTTGTGAATTTAAAGAACATAAGATATTTTGCCACAGAGAACACTGAGAACACTGAGAAATCAAGGGAGAAATAATTTAAACGATTTCTTGATTCGTTAAACTTAATTTTGTATCGTCTGCATTCTCCGTGTATTTTGCGGTTGACCGTTTTTTCCTGAAAACGATTAAACCGACACTCGCTAAAATCAAAATTCCGCCGAAAAGCGTTTGAATCGGCAATCTTTCACCAAGAAAAATTCCGCCGATGATGACGGCAATCAGCGGCGTAACCAGCGAAATCATCATCGCTTTGGTTGATTCGATTTTACTCAAAAGCCAGTAATAAAGCCAAAACGCGGCGATTGTTCCGAAAACCGTTAAATAAAGAACGCAGATTATCGCCTGCCAAGTCCAATTCAAAGCCAGCGGATTACCTTCGACCGCCAAACTGTAAATAATTATCGGCGCGATTCCGAAAATCATCTGCCCGAAAACCAGCATCGCCGGATGCAGATTGCCGCCGTGGGCTTTAACCAGAATCGAACCGTGCGCCGCCGTATATGCGCCGACGACAATCGCCGCGCAGCCCGCGAACGCCAGCCAACTATTGATTTGAAGTTGCTCGATAAAAATTACCGCGACACCGCCGATGCCGAGCAAAACCGCGCTGATTTTCAATTTCGTAATCCTTTCGTTCGGCAGATGAACCCACGCTAAGGCTAAACCGAAAACCGAAATCATCGCTTGCAGAACCGCCGCCAAACCCGAAGAAATATATTGTTCGCTCCAAAAAACCAAACTGTAATTGATTGAAAACTGCAAAATTCCGGTCAGTGCCAGCAGTTTCCAATCGCGGCTGGTTTGCGGCAGCGGAATTTTTTGCAGATAAATAATGACGGCGAGAATCACAATGGCGAGTGCGAATCGGGCGGCGGCGAAGGTTATCGGCGGCAAGTCTTCCAGTCCGATTTTGATAAAAAACCAAGTTGTTCCCCAAATCAAACACAGAATGAGCCAGCTAATTATTTTCATTTACTAAATTCCGGTCTTCGGTCTTCGGCTTTCGGTGTTTCGACGGAACGCCCAATTCAATTTCAACCGATATTATTATGCAATTTGAGCGAGTGAAAACAAATGAGAAAGCTCGAAAGCCGAAGACAGAAACTTATTTTACTTGGTAAAAACTCAATTGCGTTTCACCTTGTTTGGTAATGCGCCAACGCCGCACTTCGCCGATTGCGTCGGGCAGATTTGTTTTGAAATGGTGTTCGGCGATGAGAATTCCTTCGGGTGTGAGCAGGCTGGAGGCGTTGGCGGCAAACTCCAGCAAAAAGCTGCGATAGTCTTGCTGATACGGCGGATCGTAAAAAATAATGTCCCACGCTTTCGGATATTCGCGCGTCACGAATTTTTCGGCGGGAGTGCGAATGATTGCGGTTTGTTCTTCGGGAACGGCGAGCAGGTCGAGATTTTCTTCGATTAAAGCGCAGGCGCGTTGTGATTTATCAACGAACGTGGCGAAATTCGCGCCGCGCGAGATGGCTTCGATGCCGATTGCGCCGGTTCCCGCGCACAAATCGAGAAAGCGCGTCCGAGCGTCAATTCTCGGAGTCAGGATATTAAATAAAGTTTCGCGCAGCCGGTCGGAGGTCGGGCGCGTTCTCTGGTCGGCAGGATTTTTTAGAATTCGCCCGCGATATTCGCCCGCAATAATCCGCATTTTCAGTTATCGGTTATCGGTTATCAATTTATGATAACTGATAACCGATAACTGGATTTATCTTCTTTCGTAAAAGCTCAGTGAAGAGTCGCCCTGGGCGACGACGCGCCAGCGTTTCATTACGCCGAAATTTTCGGGGAAAAACATTTCGGCGGGATGTTCGATAATCAACATTCCTTTCGGTCTGACGGCGATGCCGCGACTGAAATACGCCAGCACTTCGTCGTAATTTGAATCATACGGCGGATCGAAATAAACTACGTCCCAGAAACGGCGGCGTTTGCCCATTTTCTTTAAAAACGGGACGACTTCGATTTGGTGTATCTCGCCGTGACCTTCCTTGATGCCGCACGATTCCAGATTTTTCTTAATAAAACCGCACATTTGCGCCGAACGCTCGACGAACGTCCCGATAATCGCGCCGCGTGAAATCGCTTCGATGCCGACCATGCCGGAACCGGCGCACAAATCCAAAAATCTTCCGGCGCGAATTCGCCGGTAAAGAATTCGGAACATCACTTCACGAACGCGCCGCGCCGTCGGACGAACTTTCTCCGAAGTAGTGCTTGTTAAATATTTTCCACGGTGCTTGCCGTCGGTTATCTGCATATCGGAGACGATGCGAATGAGCGGCTGTTCGCGCTCCCACGGTTTTGAGACTTTATCTCTCGGATTGAAACGACCGCGCGGCGGAAATTTATTATCGCGGGGTTGAAATCCGCCCTCGCGTCGCGGCTCGCGGTCGTCTCTGCCCTGAAAGCGGTTATCACTGCCGCCGCGTGGTCGGTCGTCACGACTCTGAAAGCGGTCGGTTCCGGTGCGCGGCGGTCGGTCGTCGCGCCCTTGAAATCTATTGTCACCGCCCGTTGGTCGGTCGTCTCTGCCCTGAAAGCGGTTATCGCCGCCCGGCGGTCGGGTATCGCGGCTCTGAAATCTGTCGTTTCGAGGTTGAAATTGATTGTCACGCGGTTGGTAGGGTCTTGCTCCAAACGGTCTATCGCCTTCTTTTCTAAAATCGTTGGTTCGATTGACAGGTCTTGGAGAATCGTTGGTTGTCGGTCGTCTGTTTTCCATTTTTTTTGTTCCTTATATTTTAAAGTAATAGCGCAAATCATTTATTGACACCGGCAAAAAATGTCTGACTGCACGTTGGGCGCGTTTTTTCGATGAATCCGCAAATCTATGTGCAGAACGGAAAATTTAATCGTGAGAGAAATTTTTCGTCCTGAAACCATCTGAAAACAAACAAAGCTGCGGAGTTTCATAAAAAGACCATTGTGAGATTGAAAGCTATAAAGCAATATAACCGAATTTTTCGGATAAATTCAATAACTAAAATGTTTTTTATTATAAATAGACGATTTTTCTAACCGATTCCCGCCAGGCGAAACCGCGCGTCGGCTTTGGCAACCTCGATAAGCTGCGATGTTTCTTTAGTCAAACGCTTTTGAGTTAAATAAAATTCGGCTTCCTGACGGGCTTTTTCCAGAATTTCCAGGTCACGAATAATGTTGCCGATTTTGAAAGTCTGTACGCCCGATTGTCTGGTTCCTAGAATCTCGCCCTGACCGCGAATTTCCAAATCTTTTTCGGCGATGCGGAAACCGTCGGTCGTCTCCTCCATAATTCCGAGCCGCTCGCGGGCGACGGCGGTTTTTTTATCGCCGGTCAAAAGCACACAGAAAGATTGTTCCGCGCCGCGCCCGACGCGCCCGCGAAGCTGATGAAGCTGCGACAGCCCGAAGCGTTCGGCGTGTTCGATAATCATTAAAGAAGCGTTCGGCACGTCAACGCCGACTTCGATGACCGTTGTCGAAATTAAGATATTAGTTTCGCCCGCCGCGAAACGTCCCATTATTTCCTCTTTATCCGCGCCTTTCATTTTGCCGTGCAGCAGTCCGACTTTGAAGTTTGGAAAAACCACGTCGCGCAGTTCTTCGTGCATTTTCGTCGCCGCTTTCAAATCCATTTTTTCCGATTCGTCAATCAGCGGATAAACGATATAGACTTGCCGACCGAGATTGATTTCGCGTTCGATGCCTTTATAAACGCCGCCGCGCTGGTCTTCGCCAACGACGACGGTTTTGACCGGTGTTCTGCCCGGCGGCAGTTCGTCAATGACGGACACGTCCAGATCGCCGTAGACGGTCATCGCCAGCGAGCGCGGAATCGGCGTTGCGGTCATCACCAGAATATCGAGATTAAACCCGCGCGCGCGAAGTTCGGCGCGCTGCATCACGCCGAAGCGATGCTGTTCGTCCACGACCGCCAAACCCAGCCGCTCGAATTCAACCGCGTCCTGAATAACGGCGTGGGTGCCGACGACGGCGTGAACCTCGCCGCTCGCAATATCTTTCTGCACCCGACGTTTTTCCGCCGCTTTCAAACTGCCGGTCAAAAGCTCGACGCGATACGGCGAACCGGCAAAAATCTTTTTGGCATTGCGGGCGTGTTGTTCCGCGAGAATTTCGGTCGGAGCCATCAGCGCGGTTTGATAACCGTTTTCCATCGCGGCGAACATCGCCAAAAACGCGACGATGGTTTTGCCGCTGCCGACATCGCCCTGCACCAGGCGGTTCATCGGCGCGTCCGACTGCATATCGTCAAAAATCCGCTTGACGACGCGCTCCTGCGCTCCGGTCAGAGTGAACGGCAGCAGAGAATTTATGCGCTCGAAAATAACATCGCTGATTTCGATTAAAATTCCTTTCGGCTCTTTGGTGCGGTCGCCGCGCTTTAATTGGAGCGCGAACGAAACCCAGAAAAATTCCTCAAATATCAGCCGCCGATGCGCCCGGCTGCGAGCCGCTTCATATTCGGAGATATTCGAATCTTCCGGCGGAAAATGAATCTGCTCGACGGCTGCGGCGCGTCCGATTAAATTTTGCCGTTGGCACAAATCGGCGGGCAAAGTTTCTTCGACCGAACTTACATCGAGATTTCGCAAAACGCTGAAGACGATTTCGCGCAGTCTTTTGGTTTGAAATTGACCGAGTTTGCGATAAACCGGCACGCGCCGCCCGACGTGAATCATCGCCAAAGCCGGATTAGCAATGTCTTCGATTAAATCATTATCGTCAGGTTCGGTTTCCGGTTTCCAGTTTTTGGTTTCCGGTTTTTGGTTTCCGGTTTCCGGTTTTTCTAACTCGGTGTTCTCGGCGGCTAAAAGATTTTTCAGTAAACCGAATTCGTTGTAATCGCCTTCGTTCGGCAAAATTTCGAGTTCGTCGGGCTTATTTAATCGTAAAGCGTAAGTGTTTTTTCGCCCGTCCCATTCCCATCTGCCGTAGGCGACAAAGCGCGTGCCGCGTTCAAATCGTTCCTTCCAATAATTGACGATGCGAAACGCGCCTTTGCCGGAGACGAACCACCAGACGACGACCGGTTTGCGCGTTCGCTCGGCATCGCCTGCCGTAATTTCAAAAATAAACAGCGGCGGTGCTTTCGGACCGCGATTCTTGCCGACGGTAAATCCGCCCGCGACCCGCGCGTAAAGTTCGACCGACGCTTCCTGACCGTCGGTTAGTTCGTCAATCGGCAGCAAATTCGAGCGGTCTTCGTAGCGCATCGGAAAATAATTCAGCAAATCCTCGACGCAGACTGTTTCCAGATCGTTTTTGTAGACGTGCGCGGCAACGGCGAGCGCGAGTTTTCGCGCCATTGCCTTTGATAAACCGGCAATATCGTATTGGTAAATGTCGAGCAGAGGCGTTTGCAAAGCGAGTTTCATCGAAAGAATTTTAGCATAAATTATCGCTCGGAAACCTTTTTCGGTTATAATTCGGGAGACCGGCGAGGAGAGATTTCAGATGAAAATTTTGGCGTATCTGTATGACGCGGACGGCAGCGACCGGGAAATCGAGTTAAAAGAAAACATTCTGAATGAAGTCAGCGACCGTCAGCTTTTACGGATCAACATTTTGGAGCGCGACAAAGAGACGGTGAAGCGCGTCGTGGAGGCGTTGGTTCTAAAAACGGTCAAAGTCCGGCGCGGTTCGATTCGGGTTCGAGCCTGTTTTTAATGTGGGAATGACAATTAGCGAAAAATACCAAAATCGGAACGCCGATGTTGACGGATTCTTAAATAAGTTCGGAAATACCTTCGATTTCGACCGCCGCCTTTTTGCCGCCGCCGTCGCCGTTAATATCGCGTATTGCGACGCGCTTTTTCACGCCGGAGTGCTGACGCGCCTTGAATCGGAGCGCATTAAAAACGGTTTGCAGACGATACTGAAACGCGCCGCTTTTTATCAGGATTATTTTGAAGAACCGGCGGCGACCGATGTGCATTCGTTTATCGAGGTGCGCCTCGTCCAACTGATCGGCGAAACCGGCGAGAAAATCAGTATCGGCAGAAGCCGCGAAGATCAATCGAACACCGCTTTCCGGTTGTGGCTGCGCCAAGAAATCGAAGAAATTTCCGGCGGCGCGCGAGCTTTGCAAACGGCAGTCGTCGGCGCGGGCGAGCGGCAAAAAGAAGCAGTGCTGCCGGCTTACGCGCATTCGCGCAAAGCGCAGCCGATTCTCTGGGCGCACTGGTGTCTGGCATATTACGAAATGCTGGTGCGCGACCGCGAACGGCTCGACGAAGTTTGGCGGCGCGTCAATGTAATGCCGCTCGGCGCGGCTGATTTAACCGGCACTTCGTTTGAAATTGACCGCGAACAAATCGCCGCCGCGCTCGGTTTTGAAGGCATTACGGCGAACAGTCTGGACGCGGCGGCGGATGCCGATTTCGCGGTCGAAACAGTCGGCGCACTGGCACTGCTAATGATTCATCTATCGCGGCTGGCGGAAGATTTGATTTTATACAGTGCGCCTGAAATCGGCTTTGTCAGATTGTCCGGTGAATTTTCTCAATCAATTCGTCACCAGGAATTTTTGGAATTGGTGCGCGGGAAAACCGTCGAGATCTTCGGACATCAAACCGCGCTCTGCTCGCTGCTGAAAAGTCTGCCGCTCGGCGTTCACAAAGATTTGCAGGCAGTAAAAAAGACAGTTTTCGGCGCGGTTGACACAGTGAAAAGCTGTCTGCAAATAATGATAATGGTTTCGGAGAATGTGCGCGTTGATGAAACCGTTACACTTGCCGCCGTCACGAGCGATTATCTTAATGCCGCCGAACTAACCGATTATCTGGTGCAGCGAAATGTATCGCTGAAGGCGGCGCGGAAATCGGTCGGCGAAATCGTCGCTTACGCCGTCTCGTTGAACAAAAAGTTAGACGATCTGAGTTTGGAAGAATTTCAAAAATTCTCCGGCTTCATCAGTGCGGATATTTTCCGCGCCTTGAGTCTCGAACAATCACTGGCGAGCAAAAACCAATTCGGCGGAACCGCGCCGGAGCGAGTTTTTGAAGCCTTGGAGATGGCAAAGGAAAATTTGCAAAGAGAAGGGTGACAGTTGGCAGTTATAAGTTAGCAGTTATCAAAATGCAGACTGCTAACTGATAACTGCTAACTGATAACTGATATAAATGTTGACATCTGATTTGGCGATAAACTGGCGGCGCGGCGATAAAATCGTGCCGCGTCTGATTAAAACCGACGACGCGGGATATTTGCGCGACGCGGAGGTTTTGATTGAAATTTTTGGCGAATTCACCGGCAAAACGCGCGGCGAATTAGAGCGTGAACTGGAAGAATACGTCGGCGCGGGAACCGATTATCGAATTTTGCGCGGTTT
>JAJAZE010000314.1 GCA_026785925.1 Pyrinomonadaceae bacterium | reverse complement strand
AGACTAAAACCAAAAAAACGCGCTCAAAAAGCAGAGCGAACTATGAGAGGTTTGGTCAAAAGTCTAAAGTTACTGAATAATTGTATTTAGTTTTACCGTCAAAAACAAAAAGACAGGATTTTTGCAATAACCGCAAAAGTCCTGTCTTTGAAGTTGAACGCCAACCGCCTGTCGGCAAACACTAAACCGGCAATCTGCCGGGCTTTTCTTAATTATGCGGCGAGTTTTAATTCAACTCTCTCAAATTTTTCGTCATTCACGTCCGCTTTTTCCGGTTGCATCTCCATTGATTTGACGTTGCCGACGAGCGGCTGATTGAGTTTGCCGACCAGCCATCGCCGATAAATTTCCGCTTCTTCGAGTTTGCCCGTCCAGCGGGCGCGGTCGAGCATCGTCAACGCCATCTCCAATGCGTGATGCTGTCCGGCGCGATCTTGCTGGTTGGCGAAATAACGATACGATTGTTCGAGATTTCTGATGCTGCGCTGCGCCGTCAATACGTCTTTGAATCCGAGCTTGCCGCGAAAATGCTTGGAATAGATATTCATCGGATAATTGGTTGACGTGTAAAGGTCGAAATAATTATCAATCAATCCCGCCTGATGCAAAACCGAGCCGACATAACTCGGCTTCGCGCCGGAAATCGCCGCAATCGCTTCGATCTCGGTCGTGCCGGAATTATACAGCGAAAGAATCATATCTTTCTTGCTCTGAATCACCGTCATTCCTTCCGTTTTAAACAAATTTCCGTTCGTATTGTTAATCATTTTTTTGTCACCTCGCTTTACATCATATCAGATGTTTCATCGGTGAAACAAGTTGCTTCAAAGATCAAAGCAATCCAAACCAGATTGTAAAATAAACCTTTGTAATTCATCAGCTTACGAGTCACCGAAAAATAATTGCTTGAATAAAACAGCGATAAATTATATCTTGAGAAAAGACGAGAAAGGGGAATAAAAAATGAGTAATAAAAAACCGATTTTTGACGTTGAAAAAGCGCGGCAGAGCATCGAGACCGGCAAGCGCGGCAAGTGGTGGCGGCGCAGAGGTTCAAAACTGAAAGGCTTTCGGTATTTCGACCGGAACGGTCAGGAAATCAAAGACGAAACGAGTCTGGCAAGAATAAAATCGCTCGTCATTCCACCCGCCTGGAAATATGTGCGAATCTCGCCTTCGGCAGGCGGTGATTTGCAGGCTCTCGGAATGGACACTAACGGACGCATCCAATATCTCTACAATCCGAAATTCAGGGAAAAACAGGAACGTAAAAAGTTCTTGAAAATTGAGAAATTCGGCAAACATTTGCCGAAACTACGCAAAATCACTAACGAACATCTGACGCTCGAAGGTTTACCGCGCGAGAAGGTTTTAGCCGTGATGATGCGGCTGATAAATTCGCTTTATATTCGGGTCGGCACGGAAAAAAGCGTCAAGCAGTATAAAACCTACGGCATTACGACTTTGCAGAATCGGCATCTTTCCGTTGGGCGCGGCGGCAAACTCGTTTTTGATTTTGTCGGCAAGCATCACATCAAGCATCGCAAAATTTTGGTTGACGAAGAACTCGCCGGTGTAATGCGCGATTTAAAAACCATCGGAGGCGCACGCAAACTTTTTAATTATCTGGACGAAAACGGCACGGCGCGACCGATTAAGCCGCAGGATATTAATAATTATCTGAAAGAAATAACCGCGCCCGAATTTTCCGCTAAAGATTTCAGAACCTGGGGCGGAACTTTGCTCGCCGCCATCGAACTAGCCGAAATCGGCGCGGCTGAAGAAGCGAACAGTCTGAAGAAAAACATTCTCAAAGCAGTCAAAAAAGTTGCCGAACAGCTCGGCAACACGCCGACGGTCTGCCGCGCTTCGTATATTCACCCGACGGTTTTAAAGTCTTACGAATCCGGCTTAACACTGGCGGAGTTTGAAAAGAAAAGAAAACGCGCCGTCAAACTTTCGCAAGCCGAATACGAAGCCGAAGAAATCGCCTTGATGCGACTTTTTCAAGCAGGAAGTTAAGAGGGTTCAGGGTTCAGGGTTCAGGGTTCAGGGGTCAGGTTAAAATCAAATATCAGATTGAACCCAAAATTAAATTCTTACCCCGATCCCTGACCCCTGACACCTATTTTACGATTCCGCGTTTGGAAGATTCGATGAAATTGACGAGCAAGTCAACTTCCGCGCAGTCTTTGATTTCTGTTTTAATTTTCTCGACGGCTTGCGTCGTATTGAGTTTGGCGGAAAGCAGTAAATGATAAGCGCGATGGAGTTTTTCGATGGTTTCTTTGGCATAGCCGCGCCGTTTCATTCCGACGCGGTTTAAGCCATAGCATTTGGCGTGATTTCCCTGTATGACGGCGAACGGCGGCGCGTCTTTAACAACGACCGAATAGCCGCCGACAAAAGCTTCGAGTCCGACGCGGCAGAATTGGTGAACGCCCGAATACGCGCCGATGTTGGCACGGTCGGCGATTTCGACGTGACCGGCTAAAGTCGCCGCGTTCGCCATAATAATTTCATTTCCGAGCCGGCAGTCGTGCGCGACGTGCGCCTGCGCCATCAGCAAATTATCGTCGCCGATTTTGGTCAAACCGCCGCCGCCCGCCGTGCCGCGATGAATGGTGACGAATTCGCGGAGGTGATTGCGTCTGCCGATTTCGGTCGCCGTCGGTTCGCCGCCGTATTTCAAATCCTGCGGTGCGAGTCCGATAGAAACGAACGGATAAACGTGCGTTTCGTCGCCGATAGAAGTTAAACCGTCAACCACGACGTGCGATTCGAGGCGAACTTTATCGCCTAAAACAACTGCGTCGCCGACAATTGAAAACGCGCCGATGTAACAATCTGCGCCGATTTTGGCAGTCGGGCTGACGATGGCGGTCGGATGAATAAATGCAGACATAAAAAACGGAAAATTTATGAAACTTCGGAATCAGAAGTTTTAGATTCGGGAGTAGCAACTTCGGAAATATCTTCGTCGAAAAACTCCGAATCGGATTCTTCGGCTAAATCCGGCGAGTTGGCGAGACTATTATTCGGTTTTTTGAGTATCAGCCAGATAAAGATTGCTGCCACTATGATAGATAAAATACCTGAAACCGGACCGAGTAAAACCGAACCGAGAAAGCCGAAAACCGCGTAGCTTCGTTTCTTTTTGACAAACCCTAAAATTAAAATGATGATGCCCAGAACCAAACCTAAAATACCGCCGGCGATAGCACCATAAATAATAAATTCATTGGACGTAAATTTAATTTGCTGCATACTTATGACTTTTTTTCGCGGTCGGCGATGATGCACATAATTTCGGCTTCGGCGGTAATTTTGCCGTCAACTCTGGCGATGCCCTGCATCTTCTGAACTTTGCTGCCGATTCTCAATGCGACAACTTCTAAAACGAGCGTGTCGCCCGGCACGACCGGACGGCGGAAACGGGCTTTGTCAATGCCGCTGAAAAACGGGATTTTGTCGGCGCGGTCGGCAAATTCACGGAGCGCGAGAATCGCGCCGACCTGCGCCAACGCTTCGATCTGCAAAACGCCCGGCATTACCGGTGCGCCGGGAAAATGTCCCTGAAAAAATTGTTCGTTAGAGGTCACTTGCTTAATGCCGACGATCCGCTTGCGCGGGTCGAGTTCGATAATTTTATCAACCAGTAAAAACGGATAACGGTGCGGTAGAATTTCCTGAATGGCGCGTGAATCGAGAATGCTCATAATGAATCGGCGGTCAGCGTTTAGCTTGCTTTAGTCTCGTCGCTTAACCGAATCATAATAACCTAAATCGAGCGGCGGGAAAAGTTTGCGGCTCAATCGAATCAAAAGCCGGAAGCCGTTAAATAGGCATTCAACGGCTTCCGGCTGACACAAATTAAATTAAAGAAATATTTATTTGACGGCGGTCGTCGCCGGGCGTGTGTTGAAGAAAGTAATAAATTCTTTGGTCACGTCAAACTTTTCGTCGAACGCTAAAAGAAGTCCCGCACCATCTAATTTGGAAGCGTCGAGAATCATCATATAACCGTTTTTCTTGGCAAATTCCTGCAAAGCGTTACCAATGTCCTGACGCACCGGCGACATCAGTTTCGCTTCGCTGCGTTCCAGATTAGCTTTGTAATCTTTTTGTTTATACTCGAATTCCAAACCTGTTTTTTGATATTCTTCGTATTTCGTCTGAGCCGTCGTTTGAAGTTTAGCTTTATCAGCTATCGGCGGTAATTTCGGGTCGTTGAGCTGATTCTGCAAAGTTTCAAGCTCCGTCTTCAACGACTGAAGTTTGTTGTTCATCGTTTGCAGCGTAGTCAGTTCCGGTTTCATCACGACTTCCAGACTGTTCATCGCGTTGACATATTTGGTAATGCCGTCTTTGGTGTCAAAAGCACCGGTGTT
>JAJAZE010000313.1 GCA_026785925.1 Pyrinomonadaceae bacterium | reverse complement strand
ATTTGAGTTGCTGAATCAAGTAATCTTTCAATTGACCGAACTTGATTTGATAAACTGTTTCCCCTGTTTCGTAAGCTGGTTCTTTGAAACGACACCAGACTAACCTGGCACAAGCGATGTGATTGCGCCTAATTCTTCCCTTTCGACATTGGCAACTTTCCAGCCCGGTTATTTGTTTAACTTCGCAGTGCAGCTGCTCAATCTTCCAACGAATGGCACACACCTTTTGTGTGTCATCGGTTGAGTTTTGAGTCAAATCGTTAGTCACGACATAATCCGTGCGGTCTTTGGAAACCACGAGTCGGAACAATTGCAGACGATGACCTTTTGGAAAGTCTTTGACATGCACATTCTTGCCTGAAAGTTCTTCCTCCGGAGTCCACCTTAAAGAATCCACCGGCTGATAATTGATGGCTCTCCCATCGCCTTCATCCACTTGGCGATTAGTTTGCAAGGGACAATAGTAAATCTTGCCGCTGCGTTCAATGTGCATCATCAAGGCACGGGTCGCATACCAAGTGTCCATCAACACGGCACGAAAAGGAATCTGCTTGGTATGAATGGCTAAATCAAACATTTCTTTGGCGTGGTCAAGTTTGGTTTTGCCATCTTCATCGGGAGCAAAGATGCGATAGTCAATCAACCAAAACTTGTTCAGTTCCGGATTGACGTAAAGACAAGTGACAATCCCGATGCCCTTGATGACCGATTTGGCATTGCCACTGTATTGACGGCGGACAAGTTCAATCACAAACGAATAATTCTTGTCGGAAACCGTGTCGTCAAATATCAAATAGCCGCCATCTGAGAAGATGATTTGCTCCTTTGTTTGTTCCCACACAAGTCGCGGTGTCAGCTTCTCATCGCGTAAAAACCGGTTGAGTTGGTCGTGGGTGAAATGCCAACTGTGGTCGGCAAAATTAGTTAATGTATAATTTATCTGACTGCTCAACAAGTATTGACAATAATCCAGGCGCGTTGGTTTTCTTAAAAGTAACCTGCCCTGATTATCTACTTTTTACACTTTTGCGTAAGTCCTATGAAGTTAATATGCTGAATAACTACCGACCGGCTAGAGCATATTTGGCTGATAATACAGGCGTACTGGAAAAAAATTTGCCCGATGCTGCTCTTGGCAGATGTAAATAACTTTACAGGAAAGATAAAGAGAGACTTAACTTGAAATAATGCCAAAACTTACCCAAGCCGAAATAAGACAAAACGCCGTTGAATTCGTTCACGAGTGGAAAGATGAAAGCAGCGAATACGCCGAATCACAATCTTTCTGGAATCACTTTTTTACTGTTTTTGGCTTTTCCCGCCGCCGCATCGCGTCATTTGAAGAAGGCGTAAAACTGCTAGGCAGCAGACGCGGCAGGATTGATGTTTTCTGGAAAGGCAAAATGATTGCCGAAATGAAATCACGCGGGCGCAATCTGGATAAAGCCTTTACCCAAGCAACCGAGTATTTTGAGGGATTGAAAGAAAACGATTTACCGAAATTCGTTTTAGTATCAGACTTCGCCCGTTTTCGACTTTACGACTTAGACGAAGGCATACAGCAGGAATTTCCGATTGAAGAATTTCCCGACAAAATCCACCTTTTCGGCTTTATCTCCGGCTACGAGAAACGCGAATACAAAGACCAAGACCCCGTAAATATCAAGGTTGCCGAACAGATCGGCAAATTGCACGACGCGCTTTTAGCCAGCGGCTATACCGACCATAAATTAGAAATTTTCCTTGTCCGCCTTGTCTATTGCCTTTTCGCCGACGACACCGGCATTTTTCCGAAAGACCATTTTCGATTTTTCCTTGAAGAAAAAACCTTTGAGAACGGTTCAAATGTCGGCGCGATGATCGGACAGATTTTCGAGATTGTTGATACATCGCCCGAAGAGCGTCAGCGCACCCTAGACGAAGAATTACAGCAATTCCCGCACGTCAACGGCACATTATTCAAAGAGCAAATCCGCTTGCCGGTTTTCGATGCGAAAATGCGGGAGATTTTAATTGATGCCTGTTCGTTTGATTGGAGCAAAGTTTCACCGGCTATTTTCGGCTCACTTTTTCAATCGGTAATGGACAAAACCAAGCGGCGAAACTTGGGAGCGCATTACACGAGCGAAAAGAACATTTTGAAAGTCGTGCGCGGGCTTTTCCTCGACGATCTTTATAAGGAATTTGAAAGCATCAAACACAGCGCAGCCCGGTTGCGGCAATTTCACAGCCGATTAGAGCGGCTTAAATTCTTTGATCCGGCTTGCGGCTGCGGAAACTTTTTAGTGATAACTTACCGGGAAATGCGGCAGCTTGAAATTGAGATATTAAAGCAACTTCGCGCACTCACCGGCGAAATTCAGCTAGAACTGGACGCAAGCAAACTTTCAGTTATAGACGTAGATTCGTTTTACGGCATTGAATACGAAGAATTCCCGGCGCAAATTGCGACCGTCGCGCTGTGGCTGACCGATCACCAAGCAAATATGGCATTATCCGCAGAATTCGGCAGAAGCTACGCCCGTTTGCCGCTCGTCAAATCCGCAAACATTCACCACGCCAACGCTTTGCGGCTCGACTGGCACGAAGTCGTTTCACCTGAAGGCAACACGGCAGAAACAAACCTTTATATTTTAGGGAATCCGCCGTTTGTCGGGAAGGATAAGCGGAGCGCAGAACAAACGGCAGATATGGCGTTTTCGTGCGGCGATGTGCCGAGTTACGCGACACTCGATTATGTTACGGCGTGGTATATCAAAGCCGCAAAATTTATTCAAAACACCCATATAAAAGTTGCGTTTGTTTCGACAAATTCCATTACGCAGGGCGAGCAAACTGCGATTTTATGGAGTTATCTTTTGTCGCAGGGAGTTAGAATAAATTTTGCACATCGCACTTTCAAATGGAATAATGAGGCGCGAGGAAATGCGACCGTTCAATGCGTAATTATCGGCTTTGCCTTGTTTGATGAGAGCAAAAAACGTCTTTTCGATTATCAAACACCCGCAGCCGAGCCGCACGAAATCCAAGTAAAAAACATCAATCCTTATTTGATTGATTACGCAAATTTAATCATACCAACCCGCCGCGCCCCACTTTGCGATGTTCCAGAAATGATTTACGGAAATAAACCCGTAGATGATGGAAATTTCTTTCTTACCAAGCAGGAAAAAGCAGAGTTTTTAGCGCGAGAGCCGAAAGCAGAAAAATTTATACGCAAAATTCTAGGTGCAGAAGAATTTATAAACGGTATTGATCGGTATTGCCTTTGGCTTAAAGGAGTGCCGCCGACAGAATGGCGCAGCTTGCCCGCCGTTGTAGAACGAGTGCAAGCCGTTCGCGCTTTTCGGGAAAAAAGTAAAAAAGCAGCAACAGTAAAACTTGCAGATATTCCTTATCTGTTCGCAGAAATTCGGCAGCCAGCGAGCGACTTTTTGTTAGTTCCCCGTGTATCTTCTGAAAATCGGCGTTATGTTCCTATCGGATTTATGTCGCGTGAGGTTGTCGTAAATGACCTTGTTTCGATTGTTCCAAATGCAACGCTTTATCATTTCGGCGTGATGACTTCACAAATGCACAATGCTTGGATGCGCCAAGTTTGCGGACGTTTAGAAAGCCGCTATCGTTACTCAAACAATCTTGTTTATAACAATTTTCCATTT
>JAJAZE010000312.1 GCA_026785925.1 Pyrinomonadaceae bacterium | reverse complement strand
TTAATTGGGGAGAAATTAAATGCGATATTTCAAGTATTCAATAATTTTGGCAATCGTTTTTGCCATCGGTAGTTTGTCATCGGCGGCGCAAACCGCGTCACCGGTTAAGATTCGTCTGGCTCCGTATTTGTCGGGATTAAGTTCGCCGCTGCTCGCCACGAATGCGAAAGACGGCACGAAGCGCGTCTTCGTCGTGCAGCAGGGCGGAATTATCAAAGTCGTGCTGCCCGGCGCGACGACGGCGACCGATTTTATGGACATTACATCCAGAATTCTTTCGGGCGGCGAGCGCGGATTGCTCGGTTTGACGTTTCACCCCCAGTTTGCGACCAACGGATATTTTTTCGTCAACTACACCCGCACCGGCGACGGCGCGACCATCATTGCGCGTTATAAAACGACGAGCAGCGCGAACACGCTCGGCGACCCGGCTTCGGAAAGAATTCTTTTGACCATTGCCCAACCTTTTGCCAATCATAACGGCGGAATGATCGAGTTCCGCACCGATAACGGCGTGCATAATCTTTATATCGGAATGGGCGACGGCGGTTCGGGCAACGACCCCGGCAACCGCGCTCAAAACGTCAACGAACTTTTGGGGAAATATCTCCGCATCACGCCCGACGTGAGCGGCAACAATACGCTTCCGGCTTATACGAATCCGGCGGACAATCCATACGTCAACGTCAACGGCGCGGACGAAATTTTCGCTATCGGGATGAGAAATCCGTTTCGCTGGTCGTTCGACCGCCTGACCAAAGAACTTTGGGCGGGCGATGTCGGGCAGAACGCGGTTGAAGAAGTTGACATTATCAATCGCGGCGGCAATTACGGCTGGCGCGTCTACGAAGGAAATCAATGCACCAACAACGATCCGGCTTTATGTATTCCGGCGAATTACGTCGCGCCGGTTTTTCAATATAACAACGTCGGCAGCCCGCGCTGTTCGATTACCGGCGGTTATGTTTATCGCGGTGAGAAAGGCGCAGTGCCGCCCGGCGCGTATATCTACGGCGACTACTGCACGGGCGAAATTTTTATCTGGAATAACCAGCAGCAGGCTTTGCTGCTCGATACTCCGCGCAATATCTCGTCGTTCGGCGAGGACGAAGACGGCGAATTGTATGTCGTCGGACTCGGCGGCACGGTCGAAAGAATCGTTCGCATTGATGCGCCGTCAGATTTCGACGGCGATGCCAAATCCGATTTTTCAGTTTTCCGTCCGTCAAACGGCGTTTGGTATATTCTGAACAGTTTCGATAATTCGTTCCGCGCCCGGCAATTCGGGCAAAGCGGCGACGTTCCGGCACCTGCCGACTATGACGGCGATAATGTGACGGACATCGCCGTTTTCCGCAGCGGAATTTGGTATTACATTCGCAGCAGCGACAACACATTTCGCGGGGTTCAGTGGGGACAAGCCGCAGATACTCCGGTGGCATCTGATTACGACGGCGACGGCAAAGCCGATATTGCCGTTTATCGTTATGGCAGCAACAGCAATCCGGGCGACAATTATTATATTTTGAACAGCAGTAACGGCGCGGCATCAATCGTAAGTTTCGCGCAATGCTGCTATTCGCCCGTTCCAGGCGATTACGACGGCGACGGCAAAACCGATGCGGCGGTTTGGGTGTTCGGCAGCGGCAACTGGCGCATTATTAATAGTGGTAACGGCTCGACTTCGATAGTTCAGTTTGGAGTATTTGCCAATAATCCGAATGGCAGCGATATAACGACACAGGGCGATTACGACGGCGACGGCAAAACCGACATCGCCGTGTTCCGTCCGTCAACCGGCGTTTGGTATATTCGCCAAAGTTCCAACACCACGATTCGGGCGGTGCAGTTCGGAACAAGCGGTGACGTTCCGGTGGTCGGCGATTACGATGGAGACGAGCGCAGCGATATTGCGGTTTTCCGTCCGTCAAGCGGCATTTGGTATTTTATTCGCAGCGGCGATGCCACAGTCGGCGGCATCCAGTTCGGGCAAAACGGCGATTTGCCGATTCCTGCTTACGATTACGAATAGTCGTCTGATTAAATGAACGTAAAAAAGGATGAAGTTTTGAAAAATTCTTCATCCTTTTTTATGTTCAAAACAATAATCATCTGCTAGAATCGGCTGGCGAGGAAAATGAAAATGTTTTATGTGCCGAATATTATTCGCCCGCTTTGGCTGCTGATTTTACTGACTTTTGCTTCCTGTCAAGCAAATCTCCAATCAACCGCGCAAACCAGAGAAAATGTTTCTCCGGCGACAATTGAAAAACCGAAACTCGCCGCGATTGAATCGGCGGCGATTAAAAAAATGTTGGAAAGCGCGGTCGAGCAAACGACGCTGACGAAAAATTATGATCCGGCTTACGTCGTCATTTCCTATCCGATGGGCGATGTGCCGATGGAAAAAGGCGTTTGCACCGATGTCGTGATTCGCGCTTTTCGCAAGGCGGGCGTTGATTTACAAAAGGAAGTTCACGAAGATATGGCGGGCAGTTTCGCCGCTTACCCGAAAAAGTGGAAGCTGGCGAAACCCGACACCAACATTGACCATCGCCGAGTGCCGAACCTGCAAACTTTTTTCACGCGAAAGGGAAAATCCCTGCCGATTACCGGCACAGCGGGAAATTTCCAGCCCGGCGATGTCGTCGCGTGGGACTTGAACGGCAAAGGCTTGACGCACATCGGAATCGTTTCAAACTTTTACAACGAAACGACCAAACGCTACTTAATAATTCACAACATCGGCGGCGGCACACAAACGGAAGATAGAATTTTCGATTGGAAAATTATCGGGCATTACCGTTATTTTCAAATGCCTTGAAAACAAGCGGCAGTTTTAATGTTCCACCAGTTGGATTCGACTTTTTCCATCGCGGCAGAATCTGCTGACGAATTCGACAAATCTTTCGGGTTTTTCTACCTGCGGCAGATGTCCGCAGTTTTTTATGACGACGAGCCGCGAATTTAACATCGCGTCGTAAAGATTTCGTCCGTGGCGAACGGGAATAATCCGGTCGTTTTCGCCCCAGATCAGCAGTGTCGGCTGGTTTATCAAGTGCGCGTCTTCCTGAATACGGTTTGCGTCCCAATTGCGCGCCGAAGCTAAAACCGAATAATGCGCGTCTTTAGCTTTGAGCGGTCGAATGACCGATTCGACGCGCTCGTCGGTGATTAGATATTGACTTTCCGGCGCAAAGGTTTGTTTCATTCGCGTTTTCGACAGCCATTTTGAATCGAGCAGAAACGGCGTGAAAATTTCGCCGATTAAAGGAGCCGACACGAGTTTGAGAAACGGATTGTCGAGAACTTCGTCGTTGCTGACCGCGCCGACGAGAATGAGTTTTTCGACGCGCTCGGCGTAATCGAGCGCGAGCGTCGCCGCCACCGCGCCGCCGTAGGAACTGCCGATCATCGTCGCCTTCCCGATGCCCAGACGATTCATCAAACGCTCGATCATTCGGGCTTGCGCGGCGATTGTGTAATCGAACGACGCGGGTTTGTCCGAGTAACCGAAACCGATTAAATCAACCGCGACGACGTGAAAGTTTTGCGCGGCAAGCAGCGGCGCGACCGTGTTCCAAACATAAGTCGAAGCCGTATAGCCGTGAATTAAAAAAACGGTCGGGTTAGTTTGTTCGCCGAATTCCTGAAAATGAACGGTCGCGCCGTCAACTTCCGCGAAGTGCGAATTTTCCGCGTGTTGAATTCGGTCGGCAACTGCTTCCCACTCGACCGAACGCGCCCGCGTCAGCATTTTCAAACCGATAATCGCGCCGATTGCGCCGCCGATTC
>JAJAZE010000311.1 GCA_026785925.1 Pyrinomonadaceae bacterium | reverse complement strand
TGGAGAATTTTTAGAACTTTCTCCAAGAGATTTTAGAAAATATCAGCTAAAGTTTTCAGTTTTATCGAACCGGACAAATTATTTTGACGACATTTATCTCGAATTTTGAGCTATGCAATTTTCAGACCGCTCAGTAATGACTTTGAGTGCATTTTCATCAGGAAATCCACGCATTTCCCAAACAGGTTGTATAACGATTTCAAGAGTATTTGTATCAAAACTTCTGGTTATAAAATGCAATGTATGACCTCGTTTTTTTTCAAACGTATATATTGTTTCCTCACAACTATCCAAAATATAATCTAACTTAATCTCTTTACTAACTTCTTTATTTCCAAATATTTTTTTTTGAATCTTTTCAAATTCAGGATTACTACCCGTAAACCAAACAGAATTCCTTGTTTCTTTTTCCCATTTTTCTTTTAATCGAGACTTCATAGAGATATTTTATTTTTGGTAAATTAAAGGCTATAAATTTCAAAAGCCAACAGCGCAACCGCCAGATAAAAAGTGTAACGACGCATAAGTTTATTTCTCCAAAAGTGAAAGTTTTACATTTATCAAATCTTCCGCTGCCTGATGCTTTTTTCATCGGCAACCGTGAAAAATCCGGCGCATTCGAGGTTCGGATTATTTAACAATTTCAAAATCAGTTCAGCCGGTTCTTCGGGCTGATAATTTTGCATTCGCAAATAGATGACACCGGCGGGCGGGCGAAAGCCGTATTTGTAAATCAGTTCACCGTAATCGCGGTCGAATGTGATGATTGTTCTGTTTTCGTTAATCGAAATTTGCATCACTTCTTTGTCAGTTATCGAAGGCGCGTCAAGACTGATGGAAGAAATGTCAAAGCCTTCATTTCGCAAACGAAAAACCGTTGCCAGCGGAATGTTTTCGTTTGCCAAAAACTTGCTCATACGATTTCCGCCGGAAATTCATACATCAAGCCGTCTTTGAAACAATCGGCAACGTAAGCGAAAACCGATTGTAAATCTTCCCTCGACAAGCGCGGATAATTTTCCAAAAGTTGTTCCTGCGTCCACCCGCTTGCAAGGCGTTCAATAATAAACTCAACCGAAAGGCGCGTTCCTTTAATTGTCGGTTTGCCAAGCAAAATGTTTTTATCCGATACGATTTTATTTTGCCAATTCATATTCATAAACCTCAATCATATTTTATAAACAGCTTGAACAATTCCGAAAGCCAACAGCGCAACCGCCAGATAAAATGTGTAACGACGCATAATTTTATTTCTCCAAAAGTCTGACAAAGCCTTCCTGACGAAAATGTTTGTCGGTGGTCAAAGACTCGGTAATTCCGCGCTCGCGCATCACGACGAAACTGGCGGCATCGCACAGCGAATAATTTTTGTCGGCTCTCTCTCGCATCAGCGCGACGGCTTGACGGTGCAGAGTTTCGTCAACCCAGATTATCTCGACTGCCTTATCATCTAAAATCAGATCGCTGAATTTAATAATTTCACGACGCGGAACGCCGCGCACTTGGGCAAGCGCGGTGTATTCGGCTAAAACGTAATTTGTCGTCAGCCGCTTTACAGCCGCATCGTAAAACGAAACCGCTTGCCAATGGTATTCGTCCGCTTTGTCGTAAAGACTGAAAAAACCGGAAGTGTCAACCAACATATTATTCGTCATCGTGCGTGTCGGCATACGCTCTCGCTAAATCGGCATCAATCCGCTCGTTGTCGGATGAACTCGGATTGCCGCTGCTCCAACTGCCGAACATTTCTCTGATGCCGCCTGTGCTTTTTGTTTCGCCGTTTGTCTCCGGTTTGTTAGAAATATCACTGATGATTAGCGCGGCGAGTTTTAACCGTTCCTTTTCATCAAGCGGTAAAATTCGCTCCCGATAAACTTCCTGAATGTTGCTTTGCATAATTTCCACCTCGCATTTGTATTGGCAAGAATAGCGCAGAAAAAAAGTAGAAACAATAAATGTTTCGTGGATTTTCGTGTTTGTTCGTGGCTAAATCTCTAAACCAACTGATGATTTTCCGGCATCAAAACGATCTCCGCCATTACGCCTTCGCCTTCCTGAGTGGCGGCGAAAAAGACCGCGTTTGCCGCCGCGTCAATCGAAAGCATTTTGTCGCGCTGAACTTTCATCGTGATGTCGTCCCAAAAGTTCGAGTCAACGCCGCCCAAGTGCATTAAAGAAAAACGAATTCCGAAGCGTTTATATTCCTGCGCCAGACATTTTATCATTCCGGTCAGAGCGTATTTCGCCGCGCAATAAGCCGAGGCTTGCATCATCGGTGCTTTGCCCAAAATTCCCGGAATGGCGATGATGCGACCGAATTTATTTTCCGCCATTTTCGGCAAAACCGCCTGTAAAACATTGAACGCGGTTTTGACGTTGGCGGTTAAAAGCGCGTCCAAATCTTCCGCCGTCAATTCGCCGAACGGTTTCAAAATGCCCGCGCCCGCCGCGTGAATTAGATAATCAATTTTGCCGAATCGCTTGATTGATTCGTCAATCAACGCCTTCACGTCGGCTTCGATTGAAGCGTCCGCCGCGAGCGCGAGAACTTCGCCGCCGATATTGTTCAAGGCAAATTCGGCTTCCATCAATTCGGTTTCGTTCCGCGCACTGACGACGACATTCGCGCCGGCTTTAGCAAACAATTCCGCCGAAGCGCGTCCGATGCCGCGCGATGCGCCGACGATTAATGCTGTTTTTCCTTCAAGATTCATATTTTATTAAATTTTAGACGACTGATTTTGGTTTAATGTAACACTTACTGCGAACGTAAAATAGCCAGTGGTTTTTTGAAAAGCACGTCAAAACTCGCCAGTGCGCCGACGAGCATCACGAGCGCGGCGGTGATTAAAACACCGAGCAGAATCAAACTCGCATCGAATTCCCATTCGATGGCGAAGACGAATCGAGCGGCGGCGAACGATAAAAGCGTGGCGAAACCCGCGCCGATTATGCCCGCCAAAATACCGAGCAAACCGTATTCGGCGAGCAGAATCGCGGCGAGCGTCGCCCGTTTCGCGCCCAAAGTTTTGAGAATCGCGTTTTCGTAAATCCGCTGTGATTTCGTCAGCGCAATCGAGCCGATGAGAATCAGCATTCCGCTCAAAATCACGAAACTGCCGACAAAGGAAATCGCCAGCACGAAATTATTGACGAGCTTCTCCACCGCCGCGACGACTTCGGCGACATCGAAAATCTGGACGTTCGGAAATTCGTCAATAATGCCGCGCTGAAGTCGGGCGCGTTCGAGTTCGGGCATTCGCTTGAGAACCGTCGCCACGAAAGTCTGCGGAGCTTTTTCCAAACTTCCCGGTCGAAAGACGAAGATAAATGCCGTTCGCGTATTTCGCAAATCGAGTTTGCGAACGCTGGCGACCCGCGCCTGAATCTTCCTACCCGAAATGTCGAACGTCAGATAATCGCCGACCGTCACTTTCAAAGTTTGGCTGATGCCTTCTTCGACGGAAACTTCCGCCTCATCGGAATTTCCCGGCGTATTCCACCATTCACCGGCGACGACCGTTTCGTTTTCGTCGAGATTAGGGCGATAAGTGACGGCAAATTCGCGCCCGATTTGTCCCTGTCGTTCGCGCACTTCGCGGCTGCCGAAATCGAACGGTTCGCCGTTGACCAGCGCGATGCGGGCGCGAATCGTCGGCACAATCTGCATAGCTTCACTGGTCGCGGTTTCAACGATGGATTTTAATTTATCAATCTGACTTTTTTGAATGTCTATGAAAAATAAGCTCGGCAGTTTCTGATTGCGCGTGAAATCGAATTCGCGGATCAGGTTCGACTGTAAAGACTGAACGCCCAAAACGACGAACGCGCCCAACCCGACCGCCAGCAAAATAACTCTGGTTTGATTGCCCGGACGATACAGCGAATTGACGGCTTGCCCGACGGCAAACGAGCCGAAGTTTTTAATGCGCCGCAGCAATTTGGTCAAAATAATCGCCGCCGCATACAAAAATAAAGCAGTCGCGCCCAGACCGACGAGGAAAATCGCGCCGACTTTCAGCGAACCGGCTTGCCACGCCGCCACGCCGAGCAAACCGGCTAAAGAGATCGCGCCGAACGCCCATTTCGTCGGGTCGAGTCGCCGCATTTTTTCGCCCGCTTCATCACGCAAAAGCAGATTCGGCTTGATCGTCCGCACTTGCAGAAGCGGCAGCGCGGAAAAGAGCAGCGAAATTAAAACGCCGAGCAGAATGCCTTGCCACGCGGTCGAAAAATGCACGGCGTAACTCATCGCTGCGGGCAGCGCGTCGGCAAATCGAATTTGCGCGAACCACAAAAATATCTGCGCCAAAAATACGCCGAACAAGCTGCCGAAAAAGCCGAGCGTCAGAATTTGCAGCAGATAAACCGTAATCACCTGATTTCCGCCCGCGCCGAGACATTTCAAAACGGCGATGGTTTTGCGCTTTTGTTCGACAAAAACGCGGGCGACGTTCCACACGCCGACACCGCCGAGAACCAAAATCAGCAATCCGGTCAGCGACAGATAATTTTCCGTCCGCTCGAATTGTTCGTTGAGATTTTCCTGCGTTTCGCGGTAAGACTGCACGGTCAAGGTCGTGCCTTTTAAAGTTTCGCGCAGATTTTTGACGATTTCGTTCGGATTGTCCGCCGTGCGATAAAGAATTCTGCGCCTGATGCGTCCGCCGGTGCGCGTAATTCCCGCTTCGTCAAACGCTTTTTTCTCGACGAACACTCGTGCGCCGAGCCGGAAACCGCCCGCGCCGCCGCCCGGTTCGCGCTCGAAAGTATCGCGGATTTGAAAATCAGCTTCTCCGACGCGAATTTTGTCACCGATCTTTAAATTTAATTTTTCCAGCAGTATCGGCGCGACGACCGCGCCGCGATTTTCCAGCAGCTTGTAATCGAAAACCGCACCGTTCGCCATCGTAAAAGTCCCGACCAGCGGAAACGGCGGCTCGATTCCCTTTAATTCGACAAAACTGAAGGTTTGATTGGCAGCCGCGACCGGTCGCGCCATCGCCGAAGTTTCAATCACTTCGTTGCGGGCTTCGACCGCGTTCGAGGCGTTGATGACCGCTTCGACTTTTTCAATGTCGGTCGGCGAAAAATCGTTGGTCGAATTGACGACCAAATCCGCCGTCAGCAATTCACGCGCATCGCCGCCGACCGCTTTGTTCAGATTTTGAATCAGCGAACGCAGCGCGACAATCGAACCGACACCGATGGCGATGCACAAAAAGAAAAACAGAAGCCGCCGCCACGACGAACGAATTTCCCGAAAAGTTAAATTGAAGATAAAGTTCATATAAAATTTACAGTGATGACAGGATAAAAACGGATAAATCTTTTTCTTGCCCTTGTCTATCCTGTCATCACTGTAAATTATTCGTGTCGCTCAAAACGCGCCCGTCTTTCAAAATGATTTGCCGCTGCGCTTTTTCGGCGAGAAAATTGTCGTGCGTCACTAAAATTAGAGTGACGTTATTTTTGGAATGCAAATCGGTCATCAAATCGAAAATATGCGAACCGTTGCGCGAATCGAGATTGCCGGTCGGCTCGTCCGCTAAAAGAATTTTCGGCTGGTTGGCAAAGGCGCGGGCGATAGCGATGCGCTGCTGTTCGCCGCCGGAAAGTTCGGTTGGATAATGATGTCCGCGATTAGTTAAATCAACGTCAATCAACAATTGTGCGGCGCGGGCGCGGGCATCTTTCAAGCCTAAAATCTCCATCGGAATCAGCACGTTTTCAAACGCCGTCAAGCTCGGAATCAGGTGAAAAGATTGAAAGATAAAACCGATTTTTCGGCTTCTGAGCGTCGCTAAATTATCTTCGGTCATCGCGGTCACGCTTTCATCGTCAATCGTAATATCGCCGGAGGTCGGCGCGTCGAGTCCGGCGATCAGACCGAGCAGAGTAGATTTTCCGCTGCCCGACGCGCCCGTCACGGCGACAAATTCGCCGTCGGGAATCGCCATCGAAACATCGTCTAAAATCGTCAAATCGTCCGTGCCGGAACGTACCGTTTTTGTTACATTTTTAAGTTCAATCATACTTAGACCATTTTTCAGAGTAACAAAATTATCCTAAAATCAAAGTTTATGAAGGCTGTTTCAAAATTTCCCCGCGCCGCTCGCGGTTTATTAAAATTCGGCATTACAGTCTTTACGATAATTCTCTGCAGTTGTTCGAATTTAACGTATCACGAAGACGAGCTTGAATATATCAAAAACATCAAGCCGAAAACCGGCAAACCGCTCATAATAGCTTTCGGCGACAGCCTGACCAGCGGATTCACACTCGACAAAAATGTATCTTATCCGCATCTTTTGGAAGCAAGATTAAATAAAATGGATTGTCCGTATGAAGTTCTGAATTTCGGTTTTAACGGAGACACGAGCGGTAAAGCCGTAAGTCGTCTGGGTTACGCGCTGAATTTCGACAACATCGGGATATTCGTTCTCGAACTCGGCGCGAACGACGTGATGTTGAAGAAGGCGGAGATCGAGGAAATCAAAGCGAATCTGCGGGGAATTATCAATCGCGTCAAAAGAAAAAATATAAAAATACTGCTCTGCGGCTTTGAAACGCCTCCGCACTCGAATAAAGAATATAGCGATGCCATCAGAAAAATGTATTTGGATTTGGCGACGGAAAACGACGTTCCGCTTTTGCCTTCTTTTATGAGCGGCGCGCCAGACAATGCGAAATTTATGCTTCCCGACAATATTCATCCCAACGAAGAAGGCGTAAAAATCATCGAAAGAAATGTCTTTGAAAAAATCGAGCCGCTTCTGCAATGCGGCAAGTGAGAGTGAGATATAAAAATCAGTTCTCACCTCTCGCTTCTTTGAATTATGTTTAATTTTACTCGTTTCAAAATAATTGTAGGTTTCGCGTTTTTCTCCGTTATGATTGCCGCGTGCGGCGTTTCGACCGCCGAACAGCAAACGAATAAACGGGTTGATAAAAAACCGCCCGCGCAGATTGTTTCCGATAAACCGAAAATTATTGCCTTCGGCGACAGTTTGACGGCTGGTTTCGGGTTGGCGGAAAAAGAATCTTACCCGTATCTTTTGCAGGAACGGCTGAAAGCCGATGGTTACAATTACGAAGTCATCAATGCGGGCGTGTCGGGCGAAACCAGTTTAGGCGGACTGGAACGGATTGACTGGGTTTTAGAACAGGACAACGCGCAAATTCTGGTTCTCGAACTCGGCGCGAACGATCTTTTGCGCGGATTACCGGTCGCTAAGATGAAGGAAAATCTGGAAACGATAATCAAAAAAGCGCAGGCAAAAAATGTCAAAATTCTGTTGTGCGGAATGCTTGCGCCGCCGACGATGGGCGCACAATATCAACGCGAATTCGTCGCGGTTTTCCCGGATTTGGCGAGCGAATACAAACTTGCGTTCCTGCCGTTTGTTCTGGAAGGCATCGCCCTCGACCCGAAACTTAATCAAGCCGACGGCATTCACCCGAACGCCGAAGGCTCGAAAGTTTTGACGGCAAATGTTTATAAAGCATTGCAGCCGATACTGAAAAAATAACTTTTAGCCGCGCCTAAGCACCAAAGAATACGAAAAATTAATTATTGAGGCTATGGTAGTTAAGCTAAAATTGACATCAGCTAAACTACTGTAATGCAACAACTAAACCGTTATTACCGGCGTTCCCGAATTTCTGAACGGAAATTCAGAGAAATTATCAAGTATTTCGCACTTGATTTAACCGCCAACCGAACGGCTCAGTTAATTGGACTGACACACAAGAGTGTCAATCAAATCTATTTGAAAATTCGTCTGCGTTCAGCTCAAGACTGTCAGCGCAATTCCGCATTTTCACCGCTCTCTCGAATTGAGCAATCGAGTGCTTGAAATTGATCTCGACCAGGCACGAGCAAATGCCAATCTGGGCGATGCACCGGTTTTGACCGGCAAAAATGATGAAGGCTTGGAGTATTTAGACAAAGCCAAAATAATGTTCGAGCAAGCCTGCCAATCAGACGACGAAAATGCCAGCTAACAGAAGGCTGCGCGCAAGCAATTCAGTGGTTAAACTCTGCACGAAAATAAGTTTGAAAATAACGGCTTTTACTTTACAATCGGTGAATGAAAATTTTACTCGGCACGTTTTTTGTTTTGATTTCCGGTTTCTGCGTTTTCGGGCAAAAGTCCGTCGCCAGTCTGAAGCCGGCGCACACTTCCGCACTCGAACGGTTTTTATCCGAAAACAAAGATTACGGCTTTATGTCGGAGAATGCTCTCGAAAACGAATATCTGAAAGAAGTTTATAAATGGTTCAAGAAACCGATTAAACCCTACTACGCGGTCGCGGATTTTAATCGTGATAAGGTTTTGGACTTTGCCGTTATTTTATCTCGAAAAGGTGAATCAAAAGACTTAGGAAAAGCGTTTTCCATAGAACATCGCTTCGAGCATAAACTGGCGGTTGTTATATTTAACGGCGATAAAAAAGGCGGCTTCACAAAAGCGTTTATTGAAGATGTTAAAGCACCGTCAGCCTGTTTTATAAATTTTGAAGACAAGCAATTGTATTTCGGCGTGTTTGAATCAGATGCAAACACGATGATTTTCAAGCCGGTCGGTAAAGGTTACATTGTCAAACGCCTGAAGACGCAGTGAAACAAAATATTTACCTTGTGAGATGGTCAAGTTTTTTAGACAAAAAACTGTCAATCATTGCTCCATTTTTAGTTTTCTATTCCATCTCGAATGCCAACGGGCTTTTGTCGCCTAACAAAACTTGCCGCCGCGCAAACGGATGTAAGTAATGTCGCCGATGATGATTTTCGCCGCCGCGCATTCTTCCGGTTTCACACTCGCCAACAAATTCGGCGCGGCGGTTGTGTCGTTGGAATCCGTCGCTTTCGGCTTAAACGCTTTCGCTTGAATGACTTTGAGTTTTTCTTCACTCATCAGTCGGCGAACTTTGTCGCCTCCGATCTTTAATCCATTCTTGCCTCAGGCTTGTTTGATCCGCCGTGCGCCATCTCTTCTTCGGTTTTCAAGATACCAGAGATGTAATTGATTGGCGTATTTAACAGATATTCGAGGTATTGATTTTTGGTTATCATTGAACTTCTGTTTAATCACATTTCTTCAAAAAGCGAAAGTCATATGTAAGCAAGTATTCTAACTTTAACCTATTAAAAACAATCGCCGAAAAAGTTTGGTATCCTGATTTAAATGGTTATGAAACTTCTTGTAGCGGGAATGGGCAACGTCTTGCGCGGCGACGACGGCTTCGGCATTAGAGTAGTTGAAGAATTAACGACGAATCATAATCTTCCCGAAGCGGTTGACATCTACGAAGCAGGCATCGGCGGCATCGGTCTGGTGCAGGAATTAATGAATGGTTACGACGCGCTGATTGTCGTTGATGCAGTGGAAAAGGGCGGTGAAGCAGGAACAATTTATGTGCTTGAACCGCTCGAACATCAGACGGAAATAACAGACGAAAAACTACACGAATCAATGGTTGATATGCACTATGCCGACCCGTCGAAAGTTTTATCACTGGCGAAGGCGTTAAACGTTTGTCCGCCGAAAGTATTTCTGGTCGGATGTCAGCCGGAATACGTTGACGATGCCGTCGAAGGATTGCGCCCGCCGGTCAAACGTGCCGTGCCGCAGGCGGTCAAGGAAGTTTTGGCTTTAATTGATGATTTGTTGAAAAGGTAATTCATCCGGTTATTTGTTGTAAGATAAAACAACAAATTTATGACGAGAAACTTGCTTTTTCCTTTTGCCGTGTTTTTTTTGGCGGTGGTATTATCAACTGTCCACGCCGACGGTCAGGAACCGCAGCGGGGCGGCAGCGTCGTCGTCGCCGTAACGATGGATCCGGGCGGACTCAATCCCGCCGTGACCACGCAAGCCGCTGTTCATCTCGTTTGCGGCTCGGTGTTCAGCGGACTTGTCGCGCAGGATTTTGAATTAAATCCGGTGCCTGATTTGGCGACGCGCTGGGAAGTTTCCAATGACGGCAAAACCTATACTTTTTATCTGGCTGAAAACGCTGAATTTCACGACGGCGTGGCGCTCACATCCGCCGATGTAAAATACACTTTTGAAGAATTGCTTTTGAAATTTCACTCGCGCACCAGAGCTTCAATCGGCGATAAATTGCGGCAAATCATCACGCCCGACGCGCACACGGTGGTCTTTGAATTCAACGCGCCTTATGCCGCTTTTTTGCAGTTGATTGATGTTACCAATGCGCCGATAATGCCGAAACATCTTTACGAGAATACCGACCCGCTGACCAACTCTTACAACGTCAAACCCGTCGGCAGCGGCGCGTTCAAGTTTCAGGAATGGGCGAAGGGCGACCATCTGACGCTGGTTAAAAATGAAAGGTATTTCAAAACCGGCAAACCTTATTTAGACCGCATCGTCTATAAAGTGATGCCGAGCATTGCGACCGCCGCGATTGCGTTTGAAAACGGCGAAGCGGATTATTTTTTAAATCCCGCGCCGCTCGACATCGAGCGTTTGAAGAAACTTCGAAACGTCGTCGTCACCGGCAAAGGACGCGAAGGCTTCGCTTCGGTCGAAACATTAATTTTTAATCTCAACCGCGCGCCGCTCTCCGATGTCCGTGTCCGGCAGGCGATGGCGCACACGATTGATCGAAATTATATCGTGGATAAAATCGCTTTCGGAATGGGAATCGCCGCGACCGGTCCGATTTCGACCGCGCTCAAATGGGCGTATAACCCAAATGTCGTCAAATACGAGAGAAATATATCGCTTGCCAATCAAATGCTCGACGAAGCCGGATACAAACGCAGCGGCGACGGCGTGCGGTTTCGCCTCAAATACGTCTACGCGGCGAGTTACGCTAAAGTCGTCGAGGCGCTGCGCGACCAGTTGCGCGAAGTCGGCATCGCCATTGATTTGGAACAGATGGAATTCAACGCGGCGGTCGAGCGAACTTACATCAAAAAAGATTTCGACCTCGGGATTTCGTCGTTCGAGAACGGACCCGACCCGGACATCGGAGTCAAGCGCACGGTCGTGTCCAGCAATATCGGCGCGATTCCGTTTTCAAACGGCGCGGGTTATCGCAACCCGCGCATTGACGAACTGTTTGAACTCGCCGCCTCCGAAACCGACCGTCAAAAACGCGCCGTTTATTACTACGAAGCGCAGGAAATTCTCACGAAAGACGCGCCGTATTTGTGGCTCTACGAATTACAGGGCGCGGCGGTCTACAAAAGCGAACTTCAGGGAATATACGGCTGGAGCGCGAAATCGAGCGTTTATTTCGCGCAGGATGCCTGGTGGATTAACGGTAAAAGTTCAAACGGCAGTGCGTCTGATGCGTTCGGTCAGCGCAGGCTCTATTTTTTTCTGATTATCGGAGCGATTTTTTTGATTGCTGCTATCGTTACTTTATCAAAACGCAGAAAGCATCGGAGCTGAGTTTTATTTTTAATTACTTTTCTTTAAGCAATGCTTCCACATCCGATTTGAAGGTTGATTCCAAAACAATTCCCGTGTATTTTTTCGCTAATCTTCCATTCTTGTCGTATAGAAACGTCGTCGGGAGTGCCATTCCGGCGGGCGGAAGATTCGGGTCGCTGCCGGGCGTGAGAATCGGATATTTTATTTGATATTTTTCGACGAACGGCGGCACGTCGTTCAGATTTTCATCCACCATTACGCCGACCACTTCTACGTTGCGAGATTTGTATTCGTTGGCTAAATTGACGAGTCCGGGCGTTTCCACGCGGCACGGCGGACACCACGTTGCCCAGTAATTGACGACCACGACTTTTCCTCTCTGCGCGGCAAAATCCCATTCGCCGCCGCCGATTTCGGCAAGCGTAAAATTCGCCGTGTTTTTTCTTTGCTCAATTGGCGAAACACCGAATTGCCACCAGGATTCCGGCGCGAAAAAGAAAAGAATCGCCGCCGTCATCGCCAGAAATCCGAGCCAGCTCAAAATTTTCTGTCGGAGCGTCTTTGGATGCGAAATATTTTCTTTCTTATTTTTCTCGCTCATTATGATTTCCGCGTTTTTGAATCTGCGTCTTGATTGTCTTTTTGTAAATGCTTTTTCTTAGCGTCGAACTCGACGTTACACGCTCCGCGCAGTCAGGTATTGATACCAAGTTTCGGCAAAATCACGAGCTGTAAAAGTAGCCAAATGACGATGAATCCACCAATCCAATACGCTTCGTTCATTTTTATTTCTCCGTCGGAAACCCTGCGCTTTCCCAAGCCGACGTTCCGCCGTTGATGTTGTAAATGCTTTTGAAACCGGCTTTTTGCAGAATCTCCGCGCCCTTTTGCGAACGTTTTCCGGTTTGGCAAATAACATAAACCGGCTGGTCTTTATCGAGTTTTGCTAAATCTTTATTGAGCGCGTCGAGCGGGAAATTCGCCGCTTTCGGCGCGTGTCCGCCCGCATATTCGCCGGTCGTGCGAACGTCAATAAACTGCGTGTCCTTTGCGCCGATGGCATCTTTTGCCTGTTCGACGGAAATTTGTTTTATCTCATTCTGCGCCGCGCTCGCCGGCACGTTCGATGCTTTCTCGGTCGAAGCCGTCTGACAGGCGGAAACCGCGAAAATGGAAAGTATCAAAGTAAAAAGTATTGTCATTTTCATAAAATCTTCGTTAGCTGAAAGACGGCGTTTGATTGAAAAAATACTCGCGCCGTCTTTCGGTAAAAACTATTTTGAATTGGCGCAAGCTGCCCCAGCGGAAACTTCCGTGTCGAAACCCGCATCCGTCCACGCTTTCGTGCCGCCCGTCACATTATAGATTTTCCTAAATCCGGCGTTTTCTAAAATGCTCGTTCCCAGACTCGAACGATAACCGCCCTGACACAAAACATAAGTCGGCTCGTCGGGATTGAGTTTGCCAACCTCTTTCGCCAGAATGTCGAGCGGCAGATTTATCGTCTTCGGCGCGTGACCGTTGGCGTGTTCGGCGGGACGACGCACGTCAACAAATTGAATGTCGTCCGTCAATTTTTCTTTGACATCGGCAACCGAAACCTGTTCGATTTTATTCGTTTCGCCCGTGTAATCCTTCATCAAAATAAATCCCTTCACGGTTTCGATGCCGACGCGAGCGAGCCGCATAAATGCCTCGTCAACTTGTTCCTGATTTGCGGCGGCTATAACAATCGGAGTTCCGACTTCGACAACCGTTCCCGCCCACGAAGCGAATTGCCCACCGAGTCCGATGTTGATTGCGTTCGGAATATGTTTCGCGCCGAAATCAAGACCGTTTCGCACGTCCAAAACTACGCCGTCGAAATTTTCGATTCCTTCGGTCGAAAACTCCTTCGGCTTCGGCAAATCTTCCAAAGCCGCCACGCCCTGCAAATTTTTCGCCGCGCTTTTCGGAAAATACGCGGGAACTTCCGGCTGGTCAGCCGCCACTATTTTTATAAATTCTTCCTTCGACATCGGCTGCAAAGCGTAATTCATTTTGCGCTGAAGCCCAAGTGTTGACCAGGTTTCTTTGGAAAGCGATTTGCCGCAAAGCGAGCCTGCGCCGTGTGCCGGATAAATTTCGGTTTCATCGGGAAGAGGCAGAATTTTTTCGTGAATCGAATCATAAAGCAGCGCGCCCATCTGTTCGGCGGTAAAACCGCGCGAGCCGACTAAATCAGGACGACCGACATCGCCAACAAACAGCGTATCGCCCGTCAGCATTTTGACGGGTTCGTTCGCGTCTTCCGTATTTTTCGCTAAGATCGTGATGCCGTCCGGCGTATGTCCCGGCGTTTCGAGAAATTTTAGTTTTACCTTGCCGATTGTTAATTCATCGCCGTCATTGACTTTCAAAGTCGGAAACTGCGTCGTCGCTTTCTGCCCGAAGACGATTTCCGCGCCGGTTTTTTCGGCAAGCTCGATGTGTCCGCTGACAAAATCGGCGTGCGAGTGCGTTTCGATAATGTATTTTATTTTTTGATTGTTCGCTTTGGCTTCCGTTAGATATTGCTGAACGTCGCGTTGCGGGTCAACGATTGCCGCTTCGTCTTCGGAACCGATGTAATAAGAAGCGTGTGCCAGACATCCCAGATAAAATTGTTTGAATTGCATAAATTTATTCTCCAGCAAATTTCAAAATTTTTAGACTTTTTGCGTTATTGTTTCGCAAACCGCGCCATTTGTCTTGTTCCAAGGCATTTTCGCCAGCATCATCGCCATTCCGCAGGTGTCCGACACCGCCGCAAAAACTAAACCCGCGCCGACGAATGCCGACAGCGCGATAAAAACGGGGTGAATCATCCACGATAACAGCACACCGAAAACGACCAGCGAACCCGCCGCAAACCGCACTTGACGCTCCAAAGACCACACCACTCTGGCATCTTTTTCAAAGTCGAAGCCCGCCGCTTTCCAAGCCTCGAAACCGCCGCGCACATTCCGCACATCCGAAAAACCGAGCGCGAATAGTTTTCGTTGCGCTTCCGAAGCGCGTTTTCCGCTGCGGCATATCACAAAGGCAGATTCATCGCGGTCAATTTCCGCGTAGCGTTTTTCGATGTCGCCAAGCGGGATAAGTTTCGCGCCCTTCACGCGACCGCCCGCAAATTCCGCGTATTCGCGCACGTCAATCAAATTCCGCGCTCCGTTTTGCAAACTATTTTTCAATTCGGTTACGTCGCATTCAATCATATTCAAAATTTCCGCCATCGCTCTTTCTCCTACCTTTTATAAATTTGCTAAAATCTAACTGACACCTTGATACGAATATAACTATAAAGTAATATAGTTATAGAATCAAATCTAGAACTTAGCAAAGATGAAAAAAAAAGAAGAATTAAGTGAAGAAGCGTTGGAAATGATTGCCAGCCGATTTCGGCTGTTGTCCGACCCAATGCGCCTTAAAATTCTGCACACGCTCGGCGATCAGGAAATGAATGTCACGGATTTGGTCGGCGCGACGGGCGCGGGACAAGCCAACGTCTCGAAGCATCTCGGCATAATGCTCGGCGCGGGAATCGTTTCGCGCCGGAAAGAAGGCTTAAACTCAATTTATAGTGTTTCAGACGAAACCATTTTTGAATTGTGCGAAGTCGTTTGTTCGCGTCTCAAAAAGCAGCTCGAAACACGCCAAAACGCTTTATCAGGAGCTTTTTAGATACGCAGATTTTGCATTCGGATTAAGCGCGGAGTTCAGCGCGTCACCGACGATGTTCAGAGCCAGCACGAGCGCGGCAAGAGCAAGACTTGGAAAAGCGATTATCCACCAGCCGTCGCGGATAAAATGCTGTCCGTTGTGCAGCATATAGCCCCAGCTTATTTGATTCGCGTCGCCCAGACCGACAAATTCCAACCCGGCTTCGAGCAGAATTACGCCGCCGACCATCAACACCATTTTTGTAATTATCAGCGGCGACGCATTGGGCAAAATGTCGTGAAATAAAATTCTGGCGGGACTCGCGCCCATCGCCTTTGACGCTTCGACAAAACTTCTTTCTTTAAGCGATAAAACTTCCGCCCGCACGAGCCGCGCCATTGTCGTCCAACCGGTGATTGTTAAAATTAATATGATATTCAAAAGTGTTGAACCGAAAAGCGCGGCAATGACGAGTGCCAGAAAAAATTGCGGCGGAATGAGAAAAAGCTCCGTTAATCTCATCAAAAAATCGTCCCAAACGCCGCCCGCAAAACCGGCGACTGCGCCGACAAACACGCCAATCAGTCCGCTCAAGAGCGCGACGGAAACGCCAACCAGAATCGAAGTTTGCGCTCCGTGAATCACGCCGCTGAAAACGTCTCTGCCGAGGTCGTCCGTTCCGAATAAAAACTTTCGGGACGGCGTTTGAAAAGTTTCGTTGGAAGTTTTCAGCGGGTCAAACGGCGCGATTTGGTCGGCGAAAATCGCCGCGCCGAAAAAGATTATCAGCACAATCGCGCTAACCGTCGTGGTTTTATTGTGTTTTAAGACGCGCCACATAAAACAGTGAACAGTGAGCAGTTATCAGTTATCAATTTAGAAGAAATACACTTTTAATGATAACTGATAACTGTTCACTGTTCACTGACTAACGGCTGTATTTTATGCGCGGGTCAATGAGCGGATAAGTTATGTCCGTCAGAAAGTTCATCACGGCGACGGCGATTGAAATTAAAAGGAAAAGCCCCATCAAAACCGGGTAATCGCGGGCGGCTAAAACTTCTAAAGTCAATCTGCCTAAACCCGGATATGCAAAAACCGTTTCGGTTAAAACCGCGCCGCTCAGGAGCATTCCCAAATCAGTTCCGATGATGGTGACGACCGGCAACAGCGCGTTGCGGAGCGCGTGACCGTATAAAACTTTGCGCTCGGAAACGCCTTTGGCGCGCGCCGTCGTGATAAAGTTTTCGCCCAGCACGTTGAGCATCTCGCTTCTGGTCAGGCGCATTATCTGGGCGATTTGCACAATGGCGAGCGTGACGGCAGGCAGGGCGAGATGAACAAGTATATCGAGCCAGTAATCTAACCCCGACAAATCCTGACTTGCTGAAATCATTCCCTGCGCCGGAAAAAGTCCGAGATAAAGCGCGAAGAACAATAAAAGTATATGCCCGATTGAAAAGGACGGAAAAGAATGTCCGAGCAGCGCAAACGTATTACAAAGTCGGTCGGCAAGCGAATTTTCACGCCGCGCCGCTTCGACTCCGAGCAAAACGCCGCCGACCGTCGCCATTAAAAGCGCGCTTAAAACCAGCAGAAGCGTTGCCGGGACACGAGAAAAAATAACGGAAGCCACCGGCTGCTGATAACTTAAAGAATATCCCAAATCTCCGCGCAAAACGCTCGAAAGATACGTCCAAAGCTGCGTGGTCAGCGGTTGATCCAAGCCAAACTTGGCGCGAATCAGTTCATAATACGCTTCGTCGCCGCTTTGCCCGGCAAGGTAGTAGACCGGATCGCCCGGCGCGAGATGAATCAGGAAAAAATTGATGACGATCAGCAGCAGAATCAGAATCAACGATTGGACGACGCGCCGGACGAGCAGCCGGTTGAAGACGCGCGAAAAAGGAATTTTGCTAAACTGTGATCGCGTCATTCGAGTTCAAACACCGGCGAAAGATGAATTTATTCAGCGGAGAAATTTAGTGAACGTGCGGCGCGGCAAAATGCTTGCATTGGGCATCGGAAGCCGGGTCGTTGCAGTCGCAGTCGGGGTCGTTGCATTCATAGTGACCGGGTTTCAGCATTCCGTCAAACTCGTCGGCAAAACGCCGACCGCCTTCTTTGACACCGGTTTCGGTCAGTTCGTAAAAGTCGGCGACATCAAAAACAACCAGTTTCTTTTTTGCTAACTCGGCTAAATTGGCGACGAGCGTTTCATCCGGCGCGTCGAGAAACTTCTTCAATTGAGGAACAGTAATTTTCTCGCCGAAACCTTCGCCGCGCATCCAATACATCACCTGCAAAATCTCATCCTGCCAGAATATAGACGGCTCTTCTTCATTGGTTATCAAGTCAATAATTTGTTCCTGCATTTTTTTACACCTCCTGCGGCAATGCAACCTTAACAACATTATCCTGTATTTTCATTGGCAAAAATTCAAGCCGCAAATCCGAATCAGTCAGGCAACGCCCTTTTTGCCGCACGTCAAATTGAATGTTGTGACACGAACAAGTCAAAACGCCGTTTTCCAAAACGCTTTCTTCAAGCGACGAATCGCCGCGCGGACAGGCATTTTGAAAAGCGTAAATCGTTCCGGCGACATCGCACAAAAGCAGATTTATCCCGCCTAATTCCACTACGCGCAAACTATTTTCCGGCACTTGGTCGGCGTGGATGATTGGCATATAAAATCTCTTCGGCGAATCGTCTTCAACCGGTCGGAGCGGCATAATCTGGACTAATTTTGTCGGGCGCACTGGGGCGATAGTGTCTTCATACTCGACATTGAGCAAATCCGGCGTGTGTTCGTGCAGCGCGTGTTCGATTTCGGCTTTCAGAATAGTGGTCGAAACATTAACGGTTGAGGCACTGCCGAGCAGTCTCAGGTGAGCGACTCCACTTTTGACCGTCACGAGTTCGACATCCGCGCCGTAGCTTTTTAATTGTTTGCGGGCGAATGCGAGCGCGTTTTCGATGCGCGATTCAAGCGGCTGTGCCATCAAATCGTGAACCATTAAAACTGCCTGCACCAGTTCGTCATCATTCATTTCCTGCAAGATTTTCTCTCCGGTCGGCTGCGCGGAAATTATCTCCGTAATCCGCTGCAACGCGCCGTGATGCAGGTCGAGCAAAGTGTAAACGAGAGCGCGAACGTGATTGCGAACCGCCTCTTCCGGGTGCTGTTCGATTGATTCGAGCAAGATATTTAATTGATCGAACGCGGTTGTTTCCTCTACAACTTCCGCCGTTTCATTTATATTTTCCGCCGTTGTAGGTTCACTCATTGATAGATTATTACTTTGCCGCTTCCGCTTTTTCTCTAATAATCTCGCTGAACTCGTCAAAACGCGCCTCAATTTCAGGACTGCATTCAAAACCAATTTCCGAGGTTATAGGTTCGAGGTCAAGCACCACGACTTCCGGCGGCAAGGCTTTGAAATACTGCAAAATCATCATCAAATTATCCAGGCTGATAATTCCCGTCACCGATTCAGCCACGCATTCCTGCACGACCGTTTCATCAAGCGGCGCAAAATCCCAATCGGAAACGTCCAGCGTTCCGGGCGCGCGCCCCGTCCGTTCCGCCGCCGAAACGAAAACCACGCGGTCGTATTTGCCCGGATGATCCTGAAACCACTGCAGCACGGCAATTGCTCCGAAACTCAAATTTTCGAGGTCGAAGTTTTCCGTCCAGTTCTGCTTTTTCAAATGCGGCAATAGAACCTGTCCGAAAGACAAATCTTTTAAGTTGGGATGCCCGACTCCGGCGATTAAAACTTTCACGGGTTTTATTTTAACTTTAATAACTGATGTTACGCAAAAGTGCGGCTGTGCCGCCTGATGTGCGGAAAGGCTGTGCCTTTCCGTTGAATTTCTTCTAGTTTTAGTGAGGCTGCGCCTCACGGTGGCGGCACAGCCGCAAAAATTAAGATAATAACGACCGGAAAGGCGGAGACTTTCCGCACATCGGCGGGCAAAGCCCGAAAAAACATTGGCTGCGTAACATCAGTTAATAAAATGCCAAGACACAATTTAATTGAAGAATTTGTGTCCTGGCAATTAGAAACCTGAATTTTTTGCTCGACCAACTACCCGTCAACGCCGCAAGCGCAAGTGTTGATTTCTCTGACGACTTTGTGTTCGCCCGCGTAGATATGCGTCGTGCAGGGCATACACGGGTCGAAACTTCGCAGAGTTCTCAATAAATCAATGCCTTTGTAATTTTCCGGTTTGTCGAATTCTTCCAAAATCGGCGTGTTCAAAACCGCTTCTTCATATGGTCCGTGTTTGTCCCACGCATCCATCGGCGAAGCATTGATGGTCGAAGGCGTGATGATTTGATAATTAGTCACCAAGCCTTTGTCGAGTTCCATATGGTGCGAGAGAAAACCGCGCCCCGCGCCCCAGAAGCCGACTCCGACGCGGTTCGATTTCGGGATTTCAAACTCGGTGCTGACCGCCGTTTCCCCCCTTTTCAGAAGTTCGAGACCTTTCAGCCAATCATTCATAGCGACGAGCGCGGTGAATGCTACGCCGTAAGCCCGCGCTTTATTGCGCTCAAAAGTATTCCATTCGGTCGGGATTTTCCACTCGATATTCATTTCCGGTTTCGCCGATTTCGGCAGGCGCATTTTCAGACTTCTGCCCGTTGATTCGATAAACGGATTCGGGCGAATTTTCTGCGCGGCGGCGGTATTCCAGACGCGGGCGTAAGAACCGGCTTCAAAAACCTGTCTGTCCCATCGAGGGCTGGTTGACCAGGTGTATTTTTCGCGCCAGTTTTGTCCCGACGGGCGCGGCAGAGTTTTCTTATTCCACGGGTGATACGGCGAAAGCGGCGCCCCGTTCGGGTCGGTCGGATATTTCATTCCGCTGCCGTCGCCGTTGCCGTTCGTCCATTTTTCGTAAAATGAGTGTTCGATAAACTCTTCGATTCCGAGATTAATGCTTTGCAAATCGGTTGTCACCAATTCGCCGCCGATAATCGCGCCCGGCGTTGACCAGCGGCTGTTGCCCCAAGTGTTACAGTTGGCATATGTCGCGTCGTAAACATCGGGGTCATCCCAGATTCCGAGGTCAACCATATTCGCCGCCCGCATTCCGTTTTGCCGATACGCGGGATTTGCTTCATAAAAGAAGTCGGTCAAATCATCCCAAATCGTGACGACTTTTTTCGCGTAGTCGAAAAACTGATGCAGACGGCTGTAAATTTCGTTGAAAGTCTGCAAAGTGACGGTCGTGCTGACACCGCCCGGCACAAGCGTTTCGGGATGCGGATATTTGCCGCCAATAACGACATACGCTTCACGCGCCACGCGCGTCATATGCAGGGCTTCGAGATAGAGAGTGCCGGACAAAGGATTCATATCCCTCATCAAATTGGCAATCGTCGCGTAACCGTGATGTTCGGCGTTCGGCGCGGGAGTTTTTAAGGCTTTTTCCCACAAACTCGGAGTCGTCGCTTTGACGATTAATTCAGAGTAATCGGGTCCGGCGAGCAGAAAAAGATGCAGCGGGTTGTCGTAGAGAAATTCGAGCGAGAGCATCAGATTTCGCACGATAATCCCCAATGGCGGCGGCGTGATGCCGAAAGCCATCTCGATGCCGAGCGCGGCGCACGACGAATGAACGCCGCCGCACACGCCGCAGGCGCGGCTCGTGATAAAAATAGCGTCGCGCGGGTCGCGTCCCTGCATAATGATTTCGTAGCCGCGAAAAAGCGTCGCCATCGAACGCGCTTCGATAAACTTGCGGTTTTCCAAATCCGCCACGCCGTGAAAGGCGAGCGCGCCGGCGATGCGCGTCACCGGATCGAAATCAACGTCTTTAATGTAGCCGTTTCTTGCAAGAAGTTCGCGCACCGTGTCATACGGCATCTGCTTGACTTCGCCGACCGAGGTAATCGCATTCTTGGTCGAATACGGGTCGCGGATGCCGCCTTTCAAAAACGCTTTTCCCTGTTCGTCGAATTCAATCGGTAGATTTTTGAAGCACATAATTTTTTGTCAGTTATCAGTTATCAGTTGTCAGTTACCAGTTGTCAGATTTTTCGATTCTGGATTTTTTTATTATAGAAAAGAGCATTTTTGAAATTTCGTCGGCATCGGTGAACATACTTTCAAAGGTCTTTTCCGTTAGGTAATCCGTGGCTTTCATAAGTGAAAGCCAATACTTTGTTTCAAGCGATTCTTTGTAGGCAATGCTCATTTTGCTGGAAAAATCAGCATTTGAAATAGCTCCGTTTGCTTCCGCAATATTTGCTCCGATTGAAGTCTCGCTTCGCAATAATTGTTTGAACATCACAAATTCTTTGTGTGTTTCTTGCAAATATCTGTAAGCCTTAACAATCCGAATCGCAAATTGAAAAGCCTTCTCATAAACCAATACCTTCGCCAATTAAACACTAGAAGAAGCAACTTTCCTCTGATGGATACTGCCTAATTTGCTGATTCTTGCTTTGACTTCCTCAATTGCCTCTTTCATTAAAATTGTTTCTGGTTTTTCCAGAAGTATTTTTATTG
>JAJAZE010000310.1 GCA_026785925.1 Pyrinomonadaceae bacterium | reverse complement strand
CGGATACGGCTTGACGAGTGAAGTCATTTTCCCGCTGCGAGACAACTACGGCGAGCCGACCAAAGAGAAAGAATTGATGGGCGCGTGGAATTTGGGCAAAATCGGCGCGGCAGTTGATTACGTCAAAAACAATCGCGTATACCGGCAAGGTAAAATCGGCGTTGCCAATGTCGGAACGCTGACCTTGGATGCCAACGGCACTTACGTCTGGAAAGCCGGTGTGAAAGATTCGACCGGCGGCAAATGGCGCAAAGCAACAAAAGAAGAAATGAAATCTAAAGGTAGCGACGGTATCGTTTTGCTCAAAGCCAAAAGCACTTACGATTGGATTGTGACGAAAGACCGCACAACGACGCTCAAAGGCGAATGGCTTAACATTTCCGAACTTGGCACACGGCAAATCAACGAATACGGCTCGCGGGGCGGTAAAAAGTGAAAGTGCGTCGTTAATCAATCGCGCTGTCGAACAATTTAATAGTCGTTAGGGCGAAACAGCGACTTTCTTATCACGGTCTTTAGTTTATTTGGAATTGTGTTTATTTGATTTCGCCCCACGTCAATTCAGTTGTCAGTGAATCTTTCCACTATCAACCATCAACAAACAAAATCGCTTGAGCGGTCATCTCAAGAAATCAGTGAATCAGCCATTGCGCGTCGGAAACGAGGCACACGCCGCCGCGCTGTTTGAGAGTCGGGCGGAGGCTCTCGACAACGGCGGTTACTTTTTCCGGCGGGCAAGCCGTCATCACGTATGAATTGGTGAAAACGCCGGTCAGTTCGTCGCCACCGCGCAAGCCGCGTTCGCCTTTGCCGGTGGTGTTTTTGATAACCGTATAGCCGGACACGCCCGCCGCGTCGAGGAGTTTTAACACTTTCAGCAATCCGATTTCATTAATGATGATTTCGATTTTTTTGACCGGCATCATAACTTTTTAGCTCCAAAAATAATTGATAATCGCCAAGTATAAAGACATTCCGGCAATGATGTTAAACGGAAACGTGATTGCCAGCGACATCGGAACGTAGAGGCTCGGATTCGCTTCAGGAATCGAGAGCCGCATTGCCGCCGGAACTGCGATATACGACGCGCTGGCGCAGAGAATCGTGAACATAAATGCGTCACCCTGCGATAATCCCCAAACGTAGGCGAGCGGAATCGCCAGCGCTGCGTTGATGAGCGGCAGCAGAATCGCAAACGCTGTCAAAAATGCTCCGGCGCGGCGCAAATCTCCCAATCTTTTCGCCGCTACGATTCCCATATCGAGCAGGAAAAAGCACAACCCACCGGCGAAAATGTCGTTCGTAAAAGGCTTCAAAGTTTTCGCGCCCGCGTCCCCTGATAACGCCCCGATGACGAGGCTGCCCATAATCAAAAAAACCGAGCCGTTAAAAAATGCGGCGCGGCACAATTCGCGCCATGAAAAAGCCGCTCCGCTCCGGTCAACCGAAGAAAGGCGATAAAGCAAAACGGCGACGATAATCGCCGGTGATTCCATCAGAGCCATCGCCGCCACCATATAGCCGCCGTAAGCGATGCCGAGCTTTTCGAGCAGCGCGGCGGCGGTGATAAACGTCACCGCGCTGATTGAGCCGTAAGTAGCGGCAATCGCGGCGGCATCGGCAACCGGCAATTTCCGCCGCAGCACGAAAAAAGCGTAAAGCGGCACGAACGTCGCCATCACGACGGCGGCGACGAGAACGACGACAATTTGAGTTTGCAAACCGCCCGCCGCCAGCCCGACTCCGCCTTTGTAGCCGATGGCGAACAGCAGATAAAGCGAGAGAATTTTCGGAATCGGTGCGGGAATCTCCAAATCAGATTTGACGAACACCGCAGCGAGTCCGAGAAAGAAAAACAAAATCGGCGGATTGAGAAAATTGCTGATTAAAAGATTAAAATCCATATTCCGAAAACGATTCGACAAAAATTTGAAATGTCCGAATCGAACGCTGCTTTAATATTCCGCGCATACTTTCAGAAATTGCGATTACGGCGCGACATAAGCAGGTGAGCAAAAGTTTTGCGACATTTTCCGGCGTGTTCAGAGTCCACGCTTTAGCGTGTGCAACCGCCAGCGAAGCGCGGCGGTTGGCAAACTGAAGTTTGGACTCTGAACTTTTCAAAATACATCGAAACTTTTGCTCACCTGCTTACCACTTAATCTCGCCGAGCAGAAATGCCGCAATCAGCACCGTCTTCACAACCGCAAGAACGGCAACTCCTATATCTATCGTTAAGCAAAACACTCCCTATTAATGTATAATTCAAAAATCGTGAATCAATGTGAGTTTACCCATAAAATGTCGCTCGAAATAAAAACTTCAAAATTAGAGACAAAGAATTCAATCAATAATTTAGAACTACTTTACTATCAAATGCTTTCTTTTTATATAGCTTGCGAGCATTCTGTTTTTCTAAATTTCAATAATCTTAATTTGATAGAATCCAAGTCCTTCAGTATTTGTTCAATCGTTTCATCATCAACAGCAGAAGAAATAACTTCACGCATCAGATAAACCAATCCTTTGATTTCTTCCCACAAGAGATGTTCGGTGTCGAACTCATTGAACTCCAGTAGTTCATCAAAATTGGCATCAATTGCCGCCACCTTCGCCGCCACCTTCGCCGCCTGCTTTTTCGGAGTTAAATTTAATCGCTCGTCCACTCGCTTTTTCAATTCCGCCTGCGTTCCCTGGCGTTTGAGATGGCTGTCAATAATTTCTTTCCTAATTTCCGAAGGCTTGCGTTTAACCGTCTCGCCGAGTGTCATACGCTTAATCCGCGCCAGAATCCGAGCCTCTTCAAGATTAATTTTATAATCATCGAGAGCCTTTTGAATGTCAGGCGGATAACTTGGAATTGACAGATAAGTCGTAGCGAATCTGAGCAAGGATATGCGCCCGCCGGTTTCGTTCTGCAAAACGGTTTTAATTTTCAGCGATGAATTGAAAAGAAATGTCCCATCAAACCGCGCCCGGCGACCAGATTTCGATTCTTTCGCCGGATAGCGTTCAGCATATTGGACAGCGTAGAGCAGTTTTTTGAAGTCATTGTCAGAGATACCTTTCGGATAGATAACCATCTTCATCTGCTCGAAAAGTTCGGTGAATTTCTCGTGAGTTTGGTAAGGATCAAGATTTCGTCTGTATCTTCTCATAGCTCAATGTGGCACATCCATTTATTTGTCAGATTCCTGCATCAAAACTAAAATCCCCGAATTTTAACAAATAGTAGCACAAAACGCTATGTAAAGTAGTAAAATAGTTGACTTCGGTGCTGAGCGCACACAAATACAGCCCTTTTGTAGGCTTGTATGATATTGAAAATTACGATAAGATTTATACTGATTTGCCGTAAAATTTATAAAATTTAGCGAGTAATAAATGAATAATTCTAAAGCCTTAGCGAAAATCCAACTGAATACGGAGTTGCATACCTCCATTAAAAGATGGACATGGGCGACAACCGATCAAACTTTGATTAGAGTCAAAGACATCAATCGTGACAAAACTCGCGCTGTACAATCTTTTTTTGATGTCGTAGCGAAGCAACCGGATCAGATCAATTCGCAGGACGTATTAGAATGGCAGCGACATCTGAAAGAGCGTGACTTATCCGAACGTTATATCTATGCCAGTTTGTCGCATCTGTCCTCGTATTTCGAGTGGCTGAAGAAAACTGAACTCGCGCCGTTTTTGAAAATCAATCCGGTTCACTCGGCGATGCCGAAGCCGCCGAAGAAATACAACTCGCCAAAAGCAAAATCTTTAACGGATGAGGAATTGACTAAACTCTGGCTGTATGTCGAAAAGCAGGCTGAAATGGACGAGAATTTAATTGCCGTGCGCGATTACGCTATCTTCCGGTTTTTTACGGCGACCGGAATGCGGCGTGAAGAAGTAATCAATCTCGGAACCGAGGATATTAGAATCGAAGAAAATCAGATTTTGATCCACGCGCGTGTCAAAGGCGGAAATTACGAATGGCGGACGATTAACGATGAGGAAGTTAAATCGGCACTGGAGCGGTATCTACGATTGACGAAAAGAAAATCAACTATCGGACAAAAGGGACGCGCCCTCTGGATTCGCCTCGACCGCGCTGCTGAAGCTGCTGCCCTTGACCACAGAATAGATAACCCGCGCGGTGATGAATCGCGTCTCTCCTCACACAGCTACGACCGGCAAATCAAGAAATATGCTGAAGCCGCCGGCATCGGACATTTTCATATCCATCAGTTCCGGCATACCTTTGCCCGAATTGTCGCCGAAGAGTCGGGCAGCATCATTGAAGCGCAGGAAGCACTCGGACACAAAGACCTTCAGACGACGCAGATTTACATCAACCGCATTAAGTTCAAAAAGGACAAGCACAGCCACAGTGTCAGAGATAGAATCAAGCCAGAGAACTACTAATTCTACGTTGTCAGATTAAAACGAATTGCTAAAAAGAGCAAAAAATATGATAAACAAAGGACTATGAGAATACCTGTCAATGAAAAAAACTTAACAATTATGCAGGCAACTATCAACGATATTTTGCTTGTCG
>JAJAZE010000309.1 GCA_026785925.1 Pyrinomonadaceae bacterium | reverse complement strand
CCGGAATAAAATCCGACTTTATCAAGAGCGGCAAAGAAATTTTGGGCGAGCGAGTTTCCAGAAACGTCCTGAACAGCGGCGAAGCGGTGGTTATCGAAGACATTCGCAAAATTGGTTTGCCCGCCGCGCCCGCCGATTGGCTGTATAAATCGGCTTCTTTTATCAGCTATCCGATTACGATTGGCAATCGCAAAATCGGCGTTTTAAATTTAACCGACCGCGTGGGCGGCGAAGTCTACAACGATGCGGATTTGGAATTGCTGCGGGCGATTGTGCCGCAGATCGCCGTTTTGATTGACCGCGCCGGTTTGAAACATAAAGCCGGCGAATTTGAACAACTGTCCGTGACCGACGCGCTGACCGGACTGCTCAATCGCCGGTATTTGGAAGAACGCCTGACCGAAGAAATCAAACGCTCGAACCGGCACGGTTTTCCGATGAGTTTTATGATGATTGACGTTGACGAATTCAAATCCTACAACGACAATTTCGGACACCCGGAAGGCGACAAGGCTTTGCAAACCGTCGGCTCGTGCCTAAAGGAAACGCTGCGCGGCGCGGACGTGGCGGCGCGTTACGGCGGTGAAGAATTTTCGATTCTGCTGCCGCAAACCAACTCCGAAGAAGCCGCCGTCATTGCCGAGCGCGTCCGCGAACGAGTCGAAAAAGTCTGTTTTCCGAACCGGCAGATCACGATCAGCATCGGCGTGGCAAGCTGTTCTCTGAGTTTGAATTCACCGCGCGATTTGGTTTCGGCGGCGGACAAAGCACTTTACGCGGCGAAACGAAAAGGCAGAAATAACGTGCAGATTTATGAAAATCTAAAGTGAAACCGGTATTTGATGGAATGGACTCGAATTATAAAAAAATTTTAGCGACCGACGCGCCCGCCGATTTCGTCGGCAGAACGCCCGAACTCGACGCGCTTCGGCGGCACGCGGGCGGCGCGAACCAGGCGCGTGGTCTGCTGTTTTTATCTGCGCCCGCCGTCGGCGCGTCGGAGATTCTCAAACAAACTTACGACCGGCTTTTTCACGAAAAAGGCGATGTCGTCCCATTTTATTTTGCCGTTCAGGAGTCGGACAAAACGGCGAAAAACTGCGCGGCACGTTTTCTAAACGCCTTTATCGCGCAAATTATCGCTTTTCGCCAGGACGCGCAGATTCTCGATGTCGCGCTCGACCTTGGCGAGGTTGCCGAACATGCTGCGCCGGAAGATGCCGAATGGATCGAGCGGCTCGTCGCGGCTTGCCAAAGTGAGAACCGTTTGGACAATGATCGAGCATTCGTCCGAAATTGTTTGAGCGCACCGCTGCGAGCCGCCGCCGAAGGCGCAAATGTCTTCGTAATGCTGGACAATCTGCACGAAGCGGAATCTTTGTCCGGCGAAATTGATTTGTTCGGGCAGATAAAAGAAATTTTCAGTCGCTCAAATGCTCCGTTCGTGCTGGCGGGCAGACGGCGATATTTGCTGAAAGAATCGCTGACCGGAAACGCGAAGCTGACCGACGCGGAAGTTTTGACCGTCGAGCCGCTCGATTTTTCCGATGCCTGTTTGCTAACGGAAAAATTGGCGGCGAAATACGCAGTTGAAATCAATGAACCTACACGCGATTTAATGGTGCGGCAGTTTGCCGGAAATCCGACTTTTATCGAATTTATGATGAGCGCGGCGAACACGCAGCGCGTCGAGTTCGATTCGTTTCAGCGCGTCGAACAGATTTACGCGGACGAAATTTTCGGCGGCAGAATCGCCAAATTTTACGACGCGCTGTTTCGCCAAATCGCGCCGCGCATCGAGATACAAAGGGAAATCGTCGAGCTTTTCCACGATGGTTTAGCGGCGGAAAACGAAAAAATGCCAATCGAAGCGTGGCTCAGACGGTTCGGCGCGGACGCGCACGCGGCTTACCGCACCGTCGCGCTTTTAAACTCGCACGAGATTATTCGCCTCTCTTCCAATCTGGTTGAGCCGATGGCTGAAAACGAGGTTTTGAGCGATTATGTGACGGCGCGGTATCGTTTGGAAATCGCGGCGGAGAATCGCGCTTCGACGGTCGGCGCGATGCTTTCGCAGTTTCTCAGACGTGCGCCGCAGACGATGGCAAAGTTTTACAGGGAAAAGTCGGCAATCGGTTTGCGCGAACTGCTGGCGCATTTTAACCGGCAGGAAACGCCTCTGTATTTGCTCGATTATTCGATTTACAAAGAACTGCTGGAAGCGGCGGAAAACGCGGGCGACCACGCGGAGACAATCACTTTGCCGCGAGTTATTTACACGGCGCATACCGCCGCGTTTTATCCGCCGTTCGGACAGGTGACGGATAAAACGCGCTCGGCGGTCGCGTTCACGTTTGAAGACAACGCCGACGCGGACGAAACGATTTGGCTGGCGGCGGAAATTGAATCCAAACTCGAAGCGTCGCCGGAAAAAGCCGAATTTTGGTGCGACCGATTGGAGATGGTCGCGCTGACGTGCGGTTTTCGGAAATATAAAATCTGGCTGATTGCGCCCGAAGGCTTCGCGCCCGCCGCGATGGAAACGCTCCGGCAGCGCAGCGCATTCGGCTCGAATCGCCGACAAGTCGAACGGCTGGCGGAATTTCTGCAAGCCGCCGCCGATATTAATCAAAACCCGGCGGCGAACGAATACGAAATCATCGTGCCGATGGGCGACGATTCCGAACTGATCGCCGCCAACGCCATCGAAGAAATCGCCCGCCGCCATCATTTCGCGCCGAAAGCAATCAATCAGATAAAAACCGCGCTCGTCGAAGCCTGCATCAACGCGACCGAACATTCGCTGAGTCCCGACCGCAAAATTTACCAGAAATTCGTCGTCGAGAAAGACCGCATTATCGTCACGATTTCCAATCGCGGGCTGCGTCTGACCGACAAGCAAGCCGAAGAGTTCGCGCCCGTCGAAGGTCGGCGCGGCTGGGGTTTGAAATTGATGAAAACGCTGATGGACGAAGTGAAATTCGAGCAGGTTGACGACGGCACACGCATTTCGATGACGAAATATCTAAAATAGCTTCAGTTCGGAATAAGAAATCCGCGCTCCAATCGCCGGTTTTTTTTGTTTATGCTTGAGCGTGAAACCGCCGCGCTGCGCGGGCGGTTTCGCAAACTGAAGTTTGGACTCTGAACATTTTCCGGTTAAATTTGATTTTGTCGGAGCGTTTAGTTTTCAGGCGAGCGGAAATTTAATTGACATTGGAGACGATTTATAGTTTCATTGCAGATGAATTTTCAATCGCTCCCGATTCCGGCAATTCCGAACAATAAAACGATGCAAGGTAACGAAAACGACGTTTCCGTCGAAACCGAAGGCGACAAATCCGTGGTCTACGCCACCGATTATCTGAACAAACTGACCGGCGAAAAGATCGAACGCGAATGCAAACGCCAACTCGACGCGGGCTGCAAAACGCTCGTCGTCAACTTTGCCGAAACCGAAATCGTCAACAGCATCGGCATCTCGATTCTTTTAGGCGTAATTGACGCGGCTGCCGACAAAGGCGCGGCGGTCGTTTTTTCCGATGTCAACGACGACACGATTCAGCTTTTCGAGATGCTCGGCTTAACCAATCACGTCGCAATTCAAGGATAAAAGATGAAGGATAAAGGCTAAGTAAAACGATTTATTTAGCCTTTATCCTTCATCTTTTATCCTTGTAAATCATATGGCTGAAAACCAACAAAAACTAATTCATACTTTTGGTGCGCTCGCCGAACTCGGACACGAAGTTTCCCAAAAAAATAATTT